>NZ_JADDYK010000021.1:427117-447061 GCF_015163615.1 Vibrio sp. OPT18 | reverse complement strand
TGAGATAGGAATCAGTCTTCCTCGCTGGTTTCCCAGAGGGCATTGAACTTTTCCCGCAAAACCAGTAGAGCAGCTGTTTCGGCAAGTGCTTTCTCTTTTCTAGCCAGCTCTTTTTCTAATATCTTGATTTGTTTCTTATCCGCTAGGTTAGATGAGTCTATTTTGTTAGAAGGATTTTTCTTAGGTTGGTGTGCTTGTATTGACGCAATTTTCCATTGTTTGACCTGTTCGACAAAAATGCCATTAGCCCTACAATATGCTGATAGTTCATGTTCAGTCATTACAGCCGTTTCGATGATAATGGCAAAGGTTTCCTCTGCTTAAAGGTCTTTTTGGTTTGATCTTTCTTCGTCTAGCAAGCCTTCTTTCTTCTATTGGTCTCTCCATTTATGAACTGTCGCATGGCCAACATTAAGTTTGTTAGCCACTCTTCGCAAGGAGTAGTTGTATGGTGGAAGTAACCAGGTTCGACCTTGTTCTTTGATCTCTAGATTAATTGAGGGTTTAGGCATATTTGTCTCCGTAAGGAATTAAATTCTAAGGCGACAACTATGCTGACACAGGGGGCTTGTAATCAGCTAAACACTTAAAATGTAGCCTGCTTGGGGTGAGTGTGTGTCCATACCATTACTTACGTTGCTTAGTAGTTGCTATTTGCTTTTATTATAAACTCACTCCACCAGCGCATGATTTCTTTCCTTTGTTCGAAAAAGTCCGAACGATTGTAACTTGCACGAGTTTCATTTTGATCTAAGTGAGATAGACAAGCCTCAATATGTAGAGTGTCGAAACCGTTTTCATGTAGAGCTGTAGAAGCTATAGAACGGAAACCGTGAGCGACAAGCTTACCTTTAAAGCCTAAGCTACGTTTTAATGCAGCATTGGTAGTGAATGTACTCATATGGCTACCAGGATTACGTTCACTAGTAAAAATAAATTCTTTGTTTTGACTTTGAGGTGCCATTTTCTCAAGAATTTCTAAGGTCTGAGTTGTTAAAGGGATTCGGTGTTCTTTTCTTCTTTTCATTTCTTTTGCTGGAATAATCCAGCATCTATTTGTTTTATCGATATCTTTCCAGCGAGCTCTAGCAGCTTCTTTTGGTCTTGTCATCGTATGAAGTTGCCACAGTAACAAATGCTTTGTCTTATCCTGAATTCGCTGGTTATTTTTTAATTGATTAAGTAGCTGATTAAGCATCTCGGGTCTTATAGTTGGCATATGCTCAACTTCATGCTTTTCGAATGCTTTAACCATTCTTGTTAGAGGGTTAGCTGAAATAATATCGCAATCGACGGCATGTTCCATTATTTGATTAAGGCTTTGGCATAGACGTTTAATCGTGGATAGTTTTTGTTTCATTTCGAGAGGGCGTAAAATTGCAATAGCATCGCGGCGGGTTATAGTTTCGATGGGTGTATTTTTTAGTTTTGGTAAAATGTATTTTTCCAGTGTTCGCCATACGCGTTCAGCATGTGCTTGACTGATGGTTTTCTTTTTTCGTTGAAACCATTGCTCAGCAATGATTAAAAATGTTGAGGCTTCTTTCTGAATAGCTTCTTGTTTGGCTTGTTCTATTTGTTGTTTTGGATCTAAACCATTAGCTACTTGATTACGGTACTCTTGAGCTATTTTTCTCGCATCGGCTAGTTTTAACGTAGGGAAGGAGCTTAAAGAGATTTTCTTTACTTTTTTGGTTACAGCGTCACTGTATCTAAACTGCCAAGATTTTGTCCCATTAGGTCTAATGCGAATGTTCAAACCGTTACCATCTGCCAATATGTATTCTTTCGATTTTATTTCACAGTTTCGAATGAACTTATCCGTAAGGTGAGTAGCTTGTTTTGGCATGTGAATCTCCCATAAATAATTCACTCCATTATACAATGGTTTCTTTTCATGGGGTACATAGTGGGGTACAAAAAACTTAAGAAGTGCTCATATTTTAAAAGACCACACTGGACGGTAATTTATATTAAATCGTTGATTTATATTATGTTTTTAGGTGTTTTGAGGCTTTGTTGGATGTTGGTTTATTGGCCCCGGAAACCATTGAATAGACATAGAGATAAACCTTGATAAATATATTTGCTGCACATTGTAAGGGTTGGATGATACGTGTAAAGGTATATCTATCCCGACCTTCAACGAGCCAGTGAGTTTGCTTGAAGTATAGGCGACTTGGTGATGTTTATTTAGCTTATGATCGACCTAATGAAAGTGGGAGCCGCTAATCTTGTGAAGCGTAAAAAGCCGCTATGTCTTTCAAATCTTGATCGTTAAGCTTGCTCAGTTGTGATCGCATCATATCCGCGTAGTCACCTTGTCTATCTCCGTTTTGATACGCTTTCATTGTGTTAAATAGATAGGTTGGATCTTGGCCAGAAAGCTTAGGATAGGAGTTATCAGTCGACTGACTGGTAGGGTTATGACAAAAAACGCAGCTTGGTGATTTCACTTTACCTAGTTCAGGATCGCCAAAATCAGAGGCATGAAGGCTAGAGGAAAGAGCTAATGATATTAGAGCGAAGGTTGGGTAATGCACGTTTTTACTCCGATAAAAACATGATTATAAAGCTTACCTTAAGGGGAAGCTCAAGTTCTATTTGCTCTAGATGAGCAATTACAAATGGTTTAGAGTGAATTTTTACAGCTTTGTTAGGAAAGTCGTGTGCAAATCGGAGCAGCTAAGCTTTTTGAAAAGCTGTGAGTGATAGAGCCGAAACGTGTCGTGAGGCTTAAGTTTTTGTGATGCGCAGTTGTTGGATCTCAGAGCAGAAACTTGTTAATGGTGGAACTTGGACCAAGCTTTGAAAGGGGACTTTCGTCAACTGTCATCGTGCTTGTTGGTAACTGCAATTTACTATTCTCTTTGTATTGTGGTTATACTTTGAGCTTCATATCAGGTTGTATAATAGTCTCTAAACTATTGATAAAATATGCTTTTCTTATCGCTTCTTTGCGGTTTGTTACATTTATTTTTTTATATATATTGTATACGTGCGTTTTTACCGTACTTTCTGAAATAAATAGTTCGTTTGAAATTTCTAAATTTGAATCTCCTCTAATCACGCGCTTGAATATTTGAACCTCTCTTTTCGTAAGGCTAGATAGTATTACTTTCGACTTGAAAGTGTAATCGTGTCTATTAGATAGAATATGTGACATTAATTTTCTCGGTAACCACAAATCGTCGTCACACACTGTTTTTAAACAACGGGTAAGGTGATCAACAGGAGCGTCCTGATAGATGATTCCTTTTATATTAAACAAGTTGAATAATTGCATTACGGTAATACTCTGTCCGGTAATGTCAGCAGGAACATCGTAGACTACCCATTTATTTGATTCTATTTTTGATAAAATGATGTTGATATCTTCGATATTTGCTAATAGTAAGTAGCTAATAAGGATGACATCGAAAGTCTTACGGTTACACGAGCGCCCAATGCTTGTCATACATTCTCTGCTAAAAGAAAAATCACTGTATTTTTCTATTTCGCGCTGAATAAACTGGTTGTTAATACCGTTGTCACCAATTAAGAGCATGTGCTTTAAATTATTTCTATGCATAACTTATCCCGAGCCTGGTAAATCAAGCTTTGATTCTATGACGTTGTGTTTTATAAAATTGAGCTCTGCGGCTTAATTTTTACATAATTGCATAATTATGGTTGCTGTGAAAGTCGAGGTTCAATAGAAATTTGTAATGTATCGTCATATTTCCCTCCTGGTTTGTTCTCTGTTTCACCAATGACAAAATTCAAAGGAATAGGTTGACCAATCGTTGCGGAAAGACGTTGAATTCTCGCATCCAGTTGCTCAAGGTTTATTCTGTCGCTATCGAGGGAAAGTTGGTATGGAATATCCCACTTAGTCTCATTAGATTCATGACGTAGCATTCCTTGATGGGATGATTCGAATACGATGGTATAAGCTGTATTGCTTTGAACCCATAGGTTAGGTGCAGAGCGAATAATCTTGTTTGAATATAATGTCCCTAGATCAAGGTCATAATGTTGTTGGGTTAATCCATAAAAATGAATTTTCGCAGCAGGCGGAACGTTAACCGATACCGGGATGGAGCTAGGGCTAATTTCTACTTGTTTACTATCAGAGGTATAAGAAGGCGAAACTTCTAAAAGCCCTCGATAGGTTCCTGACGCTAACCATTGCTTGCTCGGAAATCGCATTTGTATCGTTGCTGAAGGGTGGCTATCGGTTAATGATAAGTGCCATTGATTAGCCACCGGCATGCCAATCTGCCCTGACCACTCAAAGTTGAGTTTGTCTTGGCTCGACCCTTTTAACGAGCGACTGGTATCGTTAAGCTGCAAAATTAAGCTTAACTCGCATGGTTCGCCAATTATGTTCGCATCTATTCGGTAAGTGTTAATTGTTGCGAATGTGCCTGCGCTGAAAACATCATAATGCGATTTAGATGAGACGGGTTGAATAGTCAACGCATTAGCTTCACACGCAAATGCATAAGGCAGATGGTTTATGGCGATAAGGATAAAGGATCCCAAAAGTACTTGTTTATTCAACATATACATCTCCTAGTCTTATCAAATTGTCACTGCGTTCACTGAGGGAAATGATGACTGACTCTTGTTCTTTAGTGTCTAGTACCAATTGATATTTCCCCGGCTTTAAACCTGAGATTGCGAATATACCGTTACGATTGGTAAAGAAGTCAATTGGCAACTGTTTTGCCTCACCAAGGTAATGTGCTACACCAGCGACAAGTGAAATAGGGTTGTTACTTTGACGATCGAATAGCTTGCCAATAACGGTTAATACAGCATCAGATCCAATCTGGAGTTGGAAGCCTCGTTTATAACCCGGCTTAATCCAAAAAGCGCCGTCACCTAAGTCATACCCTGGCGGCAAGTTATCGACCTCGTAACTGATTACTTGGCCATTGTAAGCAACAAGGTCTGGGACCATAGCACTTGCATCGCCTTTAAGATAAACGCGTGCGTGCTTACCGTCTTTTGTGGGATCGATAGCCACGTCATTCTCTTTCAGACTCTTATGTTTGGTGGCAATCGCAAATGCTTCGCGTACTGGTCTGCCGACTGCCACAGATGAACCTGCAAAAGCAAGTGAACTACTAATAGTTACGTCGGTACTGTGGTTTCGTGTTTCACCACTAATCTCTTCAAGCCGAGAAGCGTGGGTCGCATTCAATTCATAACGGTTTGCCGTATAGTTAATCCCGGCATCCATATCGGCATCCGTCTCTTCGTTAGTAATAACACTCGCAAACGCTGACACCCCTCCTGTGTTACCAATATTATTCTGATAGCTGTAATCTAAGGCGGCCTCATTGAGCTCTGTGGTGTAACGACCGACAACACGAGTTTGTCGACTAAGAGGCCAACTTATGGTGACAGTCGTGCTGATGTCATCGTCTTCGCTTGCGTTATGCCGATAGTTAACGCGTGCACTCCAGGTGGCGGGAGTATCAAACAGCCCGTCCGATAAACTCGGGCTAATCAGCCAATAATCGTTCTCTTTGTCTATTCCGGACCTGTAATTGAGGGTCATGGCGGCACGTAAAGACTGACCAAGGTAAATGGAGCTGAATGCAGAGACATAATGAGTGGTCAAGTTGATATCGATATCGGAAGCATCAAACCCTGAGACCCCAGTAAAACTGTTGGCCAGATATTCATAACTAAAACTCAGTTGTGGGGACAGCGTGTTCGTATTGGAAAACTCTGCATCGAACGCAAATTTGTAAGCGTCGCCAGTTCCAAATGTAGGGTGTTCGCTACGAGAAGCAGTGAGTTCAGTGACGCCCCATGTAGAAGCGAGTAACGCGGTGGCACCATATTGATAAAGATCTTCACGGGTTTGAAAGTTCGTACCCAACGTTAACCAAGGGCTAATACCCACATCAATATAACCATGGAAAATACGCTCGTCGGTTATGTACTCTAGTTGTCCATTTTGTAATTCAGAAGGTGCTCCATACATGATGCTATATTCAAACTCACCGCTATTGAGCAAGTCGTTACCGGTAGCAATAGAAAACTCGATGCGTTCTTCATTCCCGGAGCGGTCGGTGATGACGAGTACAATATCATTGCTGCCTTGTGCCAGGGGAATATCACTAAGGTTATAGCTACCAGCGCCTAGGGTTAATCGTTGGACTGCGATCCCATCTATATAGACATCGACATTTGAAGCCCTTTGAAGGGTGAATGATTGATTGGCTCGTGGTCGCGCATTTTTGGTTGGAATGAGTGTGAAATCTCGCGTTAACCCAATACCAAGTATGTCGGTACTGTCCTGAAAAGATTGACCACTGTTGTACATATCGCCGAGGACAAGTCGTGTGCCTTGTTCTGCAAAGTCAATATTAAGACGAGTTCCTTCTCTTACGTATCGCGAATCTTGTGATGAGCTGTTTTCTAAATAGGATTCGTACTCAAAGTTTAGAAAACCAATGTTAAGTGCTGAGTCGAATTGACCGCGATAGAGATCTTGCCTTGACGAATTTTGATCCACATATTGGGTCTCATTGGCTGAAAGAGCAAAGTTAACGTATCCACTTAATAAAGTTGGTTCGGCATAGTTATAAAAATCATCTGCGCCGTTCATAGAAAGTTGTTGGGTTAAGCTAAATTCAGGCGGTACTGTCACGATGCATTCTAATGACGAGAAATCGAAACTCAGATTTAATCCTACGCTCTCAAAATGATGCTGAGACAGCATCTCATCGTCTGTCGTGTCATTGAGTTTCCGAATACCTTCTTGAGTTACGACGGAAGAAAGGAGAGAAAGCGTACTTTCTTTCGGTAACAAGATCTCGTTGTTTGCGGTAATGATAATGTCCGCTTCCCCCAGTATGGTGTCACTTATCCTTAGCAAAGAGGTAAGTTGAATATCTCGCCCTGTTGGATTCAAGACCATTTCCTGGCCCCAAGCTGCAGGGCTTAAGGCGGCACAATAAAAAAGTACTAACCCCAAGACATACAAAACTTGCCACATCTTGTGATGGGTTTCAGTTTTCATGCCCATGGTAAGTGCCCATTGGTAAGTAATTTAAATAAGAAGGGAAAGTAATAGTGGAGTGTGGTGGAATAAATTGCTCACCTAAAGCCGCATGTACTTTTTGGCTATGAGATTCGAGCCCCGCAAAATGAAGTAACGATGTATAGGTAAATCGTGACCCTGAATTAGTAAGTGTTAGCTTGCCTTGTTTATCTACGTGCAATTTCACGTCAGGTTCTAACGAGGATGAGTGAATGTGCAACAACGCATTGTAGTGGACTTGTAAATTGATACCGGTTGCTAAACCGATGGGTTTATCTATTCTCGCGTTGTTCTGGCCAATATTTACCGTACTGAAACGAATGAAATAGCTCTGAGAGGTTTCTAGTGTTCTGTTTCCCAACCATTGTATACGGAATACTTGACGTTCTCCGGGGGCTAACATCGCGGCTGGTGGAAACACAAACATCTCTTCACTCGCTAGATCAGATGTCTCGAACGTGCCATCTGATAAGAAGTTCAAACGACGAACGTTAGCTTCAAGTGGGAGAGCTTGTGTTGAGTTGTTAGTCACAACCAGTTGAGATGCTGCCCGGTGATCGGTGTTGAGCTCGATGACGGTTGGAAACAGTGTTATGCCAAACGCTTGTGCACACAGAAAGCAAGAAATGAGCGCTCCCCAAATATAACGTCTCATTACTATTGATCCTGCTCTATTTCAATCGATAGGGTGTTTACGTCATAATTTTTAAGAGGCTGCATTTCAAAAAAACGCGTGGAGTAGGGAAGGACCAAAGTTCCCGGAATTCGTTTTGCGATTTCTACACCCTTTAAATAGGTTGAATTTTTACCATCAGATATTTTCCATGTTGTATTGGTTAATCGACCATAACTATTGCCACTGTTAAGTACTTCAAGAACCCATTTATTCCTTTTGTCATTTTGTTCAATACTTTTGACTTCTAGCTGAGAAGCCGTGTTCTGAGGTCGCACGTTGATAAGCGTATTAAACTGAAGTAAAAGACTTACTTGCCCTTGATTACTGCTCGCTCTTTGAACTTTTACTTGCTTAACAGCAATGCGATACGCCTTAGATTCTGTGATTGAAGGATCGCCCAAATACCGCACCATAATGGATTGCGATCGTCCAGGTTCTATTATTGCGGTCACTGGAATCACTAGTAACTCGTCATCCGCAGGAGTGGTGGTCTCTTTGCCATATTTGTCCATTGTCATGTAGACCGGAGAAAGCTCAACCGTGAGTGGTTCTTGAGATGAATTCTCAACCCTCATGGTCATTTGAGCTCTTTTGCCAAGCGGTGTCATTTCCATAGACATCGGTTCTACTTTGAACGCATGAGCGGACAAACAAGTGAATGACAATAGGAAAAGAACGATCCATTTATGCATGATCCATTTATACATAGCGAAGAGCTCCAAATTAAACTTATGTCGTTGAGACTGAGACTGAGACTGAGACTGAGACTGAGACTGAGATTAAGTCGGAGGCTAAACAAAAGCCCCCGACTTGTTAGCCTCTAATTCGAGGTGATATTTACGGTCAATGTATCTGAGTAACCACCTGCCCATGGGGAGGTTTCTGTCGTTACAATATCAATGGATGCAGTAACACCTGTCGCTAATGCGCCAGAACCGGCATAAGAGTTACTGACTGAAACGTCGTTTAGACCTGGGCCCCCTGGTGCATTAAGCGTGAACGGAGCTAAGCCTGAAGGATTAAATGTCGCATCGTATGTAAGAGCGTAGTCTTCGCTGTCGTCTGACTCTAGACCACCTTCAGCACTTGTCAGTGTCACCGTTGCACCATCGACGTCATTACACTTCATGTTAAGGCCACTAACAGAAAGGTTTTGAATTTGAGATACGTTACCAAAGTCCATCAGTTGCGTTGAAAGACCAGTAACCTCACATACAGGTGAAACAAATCCAACTAACTGGACATCACCAGGAGCGGCTTGGACTTGAGCACCAAAAATAGCTGTGACTGTTGCTGCGTAGAGTGTTAGCTTTTTCATTAGAAATTCCTTTATCTTAAATGATTGGCTCGAATACTGCTGAGCGTATGTTGTTCTGCAGATACATTGCAGAGTTTTTACTTTGTCACGCTATGAATCGAAGGGTAAACTTCGATCTCAATAACGTCTTGATAATAACCTGCGAAGCGCAAGCTATTTTCGAGTGCTACCCTAAGACTCCCATGTTGAGAGAACGGAATAACACCAGAACTGTCTATCATTACTGGTGAAGTAAGTTGACTGCTGTGCCTACTTTCATAAACACGAATTTCGTCTATTTGTAATGACAAATTGTAACTCTCAATAATATCAACCCCTTGATGTTGATATTTTAAGCCTCCATGTTTTGAGTTGATCGTTATACCCAACGGACGGTTACAATAGATATTAAAAGGCAACGATTGCACATCACGGTGTTCCGTAAAATTCATAATGTTGCCAGAAAAAAAGTTTATTTCGCATCGATCTTTGATCTGACCGCTAATTCCTAACGTTAAGCTATTAGCATTGGCGTAGGATGAAAGCGATAGGCTAAAAGTTAATACGGAGACGGTGAAGTTATGAAAGTTCCTAAATACTCTAACCATAATTTCACCTCTCAACGGTTGAATGTAACTTGTTGCTTAACTGTGAAAACTATATGTGCTTTAAATAATGGTGAAGTAGTAAAAAAAGTTTATTATTTAAGAGAAGTATGAGTTTTAGTATGATTTTAATCTGAGCCGAAGAGATTAAATGATTGGATAATAATATTATATTCAATTAGATAGGTGTTTTTGATTGAAGATTCTGGTTGACGAGGGATTTTTATTTAATTGATAAAATTAGGGTTATGGTCTACCGATGATGATTTGTATTGAATTTTCCGATGAGCCATTGTTTTTGGTGTCTTAAAATTGACAATGTTATTAAAGAAATGCGAATTTGATAATTTAATTTTCAAGGTGATCGTAGTAATTAAAATTTTTATTAACGGAGGGGTAATTACCTAGGCTGGTGGGAATTTATCAATTAAAATTAGATGTTTACAGAAATATAATTAGGAATGATGTAATCTTTTTCTAATTACCGAATGCGTGTTGATTAAAAAATAAACTGTTGGAGCTGAGTTATTTATCTTTAGCGACCATTCAATATTCTACGTCACTAATGCAAGTCAAACTTAAGCGATAACAGAATGCTGAAATATGGGGGATGATTCTTAGAAGGTATGCACATAGGCCAAAACGAGATCGCGTTCTGTTCCAGTCAATTTAATGAGCTTATTAGAAAACTAGTCTGTTTCGAGAAGATGATTTGCTGTGGAATTTATTGAAAGACTAAAGCTTCTTAAGGGAAGCTTTAGTCTTAATTACGGTAGAGGCTAATCTCGTTAAAAGAGTTAAAGCGCATTTTCCAACTTAGTTAGGAAAGTAGCGATGTCTTCTGAACTGATATCTCTATGAGTAACAAATCGAACAGGATTCCCAGGCGACATCGTAATGCCTTGTTCACCTAGATCGCGAGCGATTCGGTTGATATCTACAGATTCATCTAACTTAGCAAATACAATGTTAGTTTGAATGAAATCAGGGTTAACCGAAAAACCTTCTAGCTTGCTTAAACCAATCGCGAGATTTTTTGCGTTCTCGTGGTCTGCTTTAAGTTGGGTGACGTTCTCTGTTAGAGCCATCTTACCCGCAGCGGCAAGAATACCTGCTTGGCGCATACCGCCGCCGACCATTTTACGCAGTCGACGTGCTTTCGCGATGTATTCTTTGTTGCCAAGAAGTAGTGAACCGATAGGAGCGCCTAAACCCTTCGATAAGCAAATCGTCATAGAATCGAAGTGTTGAGCGATCTCCTTGATATGTACGTCTAATGCCACGGCGGCGTTATAGACGCGAGCGCCATCTAAGTGCATTTGCAAACCATGTTGGTTTACGAACTCACGCGCTTCTGCTAGGTAAGACATTGGCAGTACTTTGCCATTGATCGTGTTTTCTAAACTAAGAAGTTTAGTGCGAGCAAAGTGGCTGTCATCGGGCTTAATTGCTGCGGCAAGCTTTTTAAAGTCTAAAGTACCGTCTGGGTTGTTCTCGATTGGTTGAGGTTGGATAGAACCAAGGACCGCAGCGCCGCCAGCTTCGTACTTATAGTTGTGCGCTTGTTGGCCGCAAAGGTATTCATCACCACGCTCACAATGCGCCATCAAGCCAAGCAGGTTGGCTTGTGTACCTGAAGAGGTGAACATTGCCGCTTCAAAGCCCGTTTCATTTGCTGTCCACTGTTCTAGCTCGTTGACGGTTGGGTCATCGCCATAAACATCATCGCCCACTTCTGCGTTTGCCATTGCGTCACGCATAGCTTGCGAAGGTTTAGTTACGGTATCAGAACGAAAGTCCATGTTTCTCTCCTAGAGTACTTTAGGTAGCCATATAATTGGCTATAGGTGGCCGCATAGTTGGGCTTTGCTTAAACAAGCGATAGTTTTGGTATCGGTGATTTGATCGTGTCGTATTTTATCGTGCAGTTCTTCTAAATTCAGTTCGATCACTTCTATTACTTCATCTTCATCGCATTCAAAGCGGGTAGTGAGGCTTAAGTCTTTTGCGACAAACAGGTGTTGTATCTCATCACAGAATCCAGCCAAAGGGGTGACTTGCCCTAAGCTTTGAAAATAAGTTGCACTGTAACCTGTTTCTTCTTCCAGTTCGCGTTGGGCACATTGAAGAGGTGTCTCATCTATTTCCATCGTGCCTGCGGGTAGTTCCAAAAGCCATTTCTTTAGAGAAGGGCGGAACTGGTTAATGAGGATGATTTTTCCAGACGAAGTGATAGGAAGAATAACTGCCGCGCCAGGGTGATTGATTGTTGTATGTTTTACCACGACGTTCGTAGGGAGCGTCACGTTCTCTTCTATGAGAGAAATACTTTTCCATTTATGGATAACTTTACTCATGCAGTCTGGCCACATTCCTTGCCAATTTTTCGTATAACGGAAGACGTGCACCACCATAACGTCTATGGTGTCGAAAATAAAAGAAAAATTAGGTTTCGCAATAGATTTAGTTTCACGCCGTTCGTGATGTTACTCTCATAATTGGAATCTATGATTGCGCCAAAATTACCGACGTAACCATCTGATATAAATGCAACTCAATAATAAAATACACTTGTAACAAAGTGCTAACAAATGTATAAAAACAATTCTACACTCTCAACTGTTCAAAGATTTTCGGAGTAACGCATGAACCCTTCTATTTCTTCACATGCTGACAAGGCGCTACTCTCTGAAAGAATCAATAAATTAGCGCATGCTCTCTCTGATGGTGTCTATGAAAGAGAAGACACGATTAAACTTTGTTTACTGGCTGCTTTGGCTGGTGAAAGTGTGTTTCTATTAGGCCCTCCGGGCATCGCAAAAAGCCTTATCGCTAAACGTCTCATTCAGGCTTTTGACAACAGTAGTTACTTCGAATATTTGATGACTCGTTTCTCTACTCCCGAGGAAGTGTTCGGCCCACTAAGTATCCAAGAATTAAAAGACAACGGTCGTTACGTAAGACTGACCGAGGGTTACCTACCAACCGCACAAGTCGTCTTCCTCGATGAGATCTGGAAAGCCGGCCCTGCAATCCTAAACACACTACTTACTGTCGTTAACGAAAAGACTTTCAAAAACGGCAGCGATATTGAACGTGTACCGATGCGTCTACTCGTGTCGGCATCCAACGAACTTCCAGATGAAGACAGCGGTTTGGAAGCACTTTATGACCGTATGTTGGTACGTGTGTTCGTAAACCGTATTCAAAACAAACAAAACTTCAAATCGATGCTGACAACGGGTACTTCTCAAGAAGCGGTAATTCCAAAAGGTTTGGCAATTACGGATATTGAATATCATCAATGGCAGAAAGAGCTCGATAAGCTGGAACTGACAGACAATTCGTTTGATAAGTTGTTTGAACTAAAAACCATGCTTGAAGAGACGGTTAAGAAGCAAGGCTCTGCTTCAGAGTCAGAATTGTATGTATCAGACAGACGCTGGAAGAAGGCCGTTAAACTATTGAAAGCGAGTGCGTTCTTCAGTGGTCGCGATAGCGTGAACCCGTTGGATATCATGCTTCTGCAAGATTGTTTGTGGCATAGCCCAGAGTCTCGTGATGTGGTTCGTAGCGTGGTGAAAGACTTTGCATTGAACCGAGCGTTTGATCAACAAGAGTCAAAAGCTCAAATTGAAATGTCTCGTGAAGAGTTAGAAGAGATTCAAGACGATGTTGAATCAACGTTGTCTGTGTCGCTTTCTATGGAGTCAACCAGTGGCTTGTTGCGTAAAGACGTTTATCAGAATGACATCAAGAACGCGAAAATGTACAGCGTGGGCAGTGCTTACAATCTAGTGAAACTGGTTATGCTGCAAAGCAACATGTCGGTTTCTGAATCTGAGAAAGGCGATAGCCGTTGGGTATACGTAGCCAAAGACGATTTTGATCGTGTGCTTAAAGAAGGGCACGGGGATATTTACGGTTACGTAAACGAAAACAAAAACCTGTGCCGTTTAAAACTCGATTTGGATGCATCAAACCAATTAGTGATTAAAGACATCGCCAATCGCTCTGTATTGGTGAGTGTGGTTACTACTGACGGCTTAGACCAAGAACTGTACAACAAGTGGTTGAGTGGCGCTGAGAAAGCCTTAGAACAGTTAACTGAAGCTGAATTCAAGTTAAAACGCGTTCGTACTGAATTCCATGATGCATTACCTCATAACTATATTGACCCTGATTTACCAAAAGCGATGGAAGCAAGTTTGCAATCGGTAACGCAAGAACTTGAAACCACGAAAGTGAAGAGTGCCAAGATCGCTCAGCGTATTAAGTTTATGAGCCAGTACTTCGAGTAAGAGGAGAGCATATGTTAGGAGCTGACGGCTTAAACCTCGCTTTGATGGTAGCTGACTCAGGAATCATTGATACCGCGATGAATGATCTCATCGCTCGTTCTCAAGTCATGATGGCTGCTGAGAACAAAGGTGTGAAAACATCAGTGAAAAACCACTTAGTTAAATGGCGCGGTAAAGTTAAAAAACGCGTTACTAAGGTGTGTGAAACTGATCGATTCCAAGAGGAAATCGCCCTTTATCAAGAAGTGATTTACTGGGATGAACCTCAGTTCTTTGATGAGATAGACAGTGTTATAAAGAAGCTCGAGTGGCACTCAGCGTTTTATCTACAAGCTCGACGCCTTATGGAGAACAACAAGGGCGTTTATAACGCGATGTTTCCACACTACTTTTGTGACCAATGGTACCAATCACTTTCTGATGCGATTAAGCAAGCTCAAGTAACCGAACTTGAAACAAGCAAAGAAAAAGTCTTAGCCGATCTTTATCAGCGCATGGAAACCATGAAAAACATGGACAAAGTGACTGAGTCGGGTGATGAAGGCAGTGTAGGGCGCTTGTGGGACATGGCTTCTGCCAAATTAAGCAAAACAGACCTTACCATCATGAAACGTCATGCGGAGTTCTTGAACAAGCACAAGGGCTTGCAAGAGATCGCTGAAAAGCTAGGTCGTATGGCTGGTGAGGAAGATGACCCTTCGCTACACAAAGCCCCTGTAGAAGAATTGCAGATGGTTGAAGAGAAAAGTGATGAAGCCGTCGATGATATTGTAGGGATTCATGAAAGTGATGACCTGAACAAAATGCTGCCAAACGAAACCATGTTCCTAGCTTATCCTGAACTTGAGGTTATCTTTTACAAGCACTTGGCCGACAAGCGCTTACTGAGCTATCGCTCGCAAGGTAAATCACGCACGTTACGCAAAGTGAAAGCGCAAAAACCAGATAGCAAGAACATCGATATTGAAAAGGGTCCGTTTATCGTTTGTGTGGACGCTTCGGGCTCTATGAGTGGCTTCCCCGAGCAGTCAGCTAAAGCTATGGCTTATGCCTTAATGCAAATTGCTCTTGCGGAAGAGAGAGACTGTTACGTGATTCTGTTCTCTTCTGAGCAGATTACCTATGAGTTAACAAGGCAGGATGGCCTACGTGAAGCGAGCGACTTCTTAAGTTACTCATTTCACGGCGGTACGGATTTAGAGCCTGTTCTTATGAAGTCGATTGACTTGATGACGGGTGATAAATACAAGAATGCCGATTTAATCGTACTTTCTGACTTTATTGCACCTAAACAATCTGACGAAATGATTGCTCAGGTTGAAAAGCTGAAAGAACACAAAAACCGTTTTCATGCGGTTAGTCTTTCTAAGTATGGTAACCCTCAACTTATGACGATGTTTGACCACTGCTGGGCGTATCATCCGAGTCTTGTCGGTCGTTTCATGAAGAAGTGGTAGCGCTAGAACATCTAATTTAAATCCATTTTGCTGTGTGTTTTTTGATAGAAGAGATCGAACATGCAGCAATTTGATTTAAATGTCAGCAAACGGAATTTAAATTCACTTTTTTGTTTGACTATCTCCCCTCAATCCGTAAAGTAGGCACCCGAACACAGCGGTGCTGCTTACTTAAGTCCCTAACGTGTTGAATTAAAAAGGCGCCTTGGCAGAGTGGCTATGCAGCGGATTGCAAATCCGTGGACCTCGGTTCGACTCCGGGAGGCGCCTCCATTCTTTTTCTTAGCTTGATAAGTTAAGAGATATTAAGAATGAAAATGCGATACTAGCTCAGTTGGTAGAGCGCAACCTTGCCAAGGTTGAGGTCATCGGTTCGAACCCGATGTATCGCTCCAAATTTTGTAGTGTTGATTCATTTCGACATTAAGATGGTGTTTTACTTTTCAGTAATCGGCATCGCAATAAAGAATTGCGTGCCCTGGTGGTGGAATTGGTAGACACAAGGGATTTAAAATCCCTCGACGTTCGCGTTGTGCCGGTTCAAGTCCGGCCCGGGGCACCATCTATTTGATTATTACCTCGCTTGGTATTAATCAAAAGAGTTGTTCTCTTAAAACACTATTGAAGGCGCCTTGGCAGAGTGGCTATGCAGCGGATTGCAAATCCGTGGACCTCGGTTCGACTCCGGGAGGCGCCTCCATCATTCAGAAAAAACCAGTCCTAGTGGCTGGTTTTTTCGTTTCTGGCTTTACCATCTTTGAGTTCAGTATCTCTTCTCTCAAGCAATCGTCCTCCCAATTCATATCTTTTCATAACTAGGTTAGTTTCAAACAAGTCACCGATTCCGTTGTCGTTGATAAATCAATAAATAAATCAAAATCACAATTAAACATAATGCTCAATTTGTTTCATCGTTTTTTGGGATAACCCTAATTAAAACATGGCTACGGGTGATAGTGTTCCTCTTTATATTTCTTTAATTATTCGATAAGAGGTTCTTAATATGCAATTTAGTCTAAAGAGGAAGATGGTTTTCTCTGTAGTTTTGGCGATTGCAGTGACATCTGCCATCCTTCTTTTCATGGGTTACAAAACTTTTCAAAGTAACAGTTGGCAAGCGATAGAAAGCGAAAGCCGCAACACGCTGCATGCACATGCAAAAGGGATCAGTGATTGGTTCCATGACAAGAAACAAGCAGTACACGGGCTTAAGCAGCAAGTTCAACTAAACCCATCATTAGATATTGTTCCTCATTTGCGTCAAACCCTTGTATCTGGTGGCTTTGGATTGAGTTATTACGGTAATAAAGAGGGGGAGATGTTCCGCCATGATCCTTCGTTAAATAAAGCAGGCTACGACCCAAGAGTTCGAGGTTGGTACAAAGAGACTTTAGCTCAGAATAAAGCCGTCACAACAAAGCCATACGTTAGCGTCACGATGCAAGCGTTAGTGGTAACACTCACCGATCCTGTCACCGAGAATGGTTCAATTATTGGCGTGGTGGCATCTAACCTAGCATTGGATAAACTGATCGAAGATGTACTGGCTATCGAAGTTCCAGGAAACGGTCGCGCGATTTTGATTGATAAGCAAGGGACCGTCGTTGCTCACCAGAACAAAGAATCGATTCTTAAACAAGTTAATGAGATTGCACCCGAACTCAGTGTTTCTGGTTTAAACAGCGCTGCGCAGAATCTAACGACGATCTTTACTCACGTTGATGGTAATGAACGAGTGATTATGGCGGAGCCAATCAAGGGCACCGACTGGCTTCTTGTTATTGAAATGGATAAAGAGGTATTGGAGCAACCACTGTTCGATATGTTGGTAAGCCAAATCACAACTGGTTTGATTGTATTGATCGTGATGGCGGCAGCAACGTCTTGGTTTGTCGCTCGACAGCTGGTGGAGTTAGGACGAGTAAGTGAAGCGCTCGCAGATATCGCAGAAGGGGAAGGTGACTTAACTCAGCGTCTTCAAGTATCAAGCAATGACGAAGTCGGGCAACTGGCCGATAAGTTCAATGTGTTTGTAGACCGACTTCATGGAATGATGACCAACGTCACTCAAGTCTCAACGGCAATGAACAATGGTGCAGAGCACGCGAATAGCAGCGCATTAAAACGCAGTGATAGCGTAAGCAGGCAGCAAGACGAAATCACTATGGTTGCAACGGCAGTGACTGAAATGGCGACAGCGACATCTGAAATTGCCGCTAACGCTGACAACACAGCCAAAAGTGCAACTCACTCGGTTGAATTGAGCGAGCAAGGCTTCCAACAGATGGCCAAGAGTCAATCATCGATCAACGAGCTAGCAACGGAGTTAACAAGCGCCGTGTCTATCATCAGTGAACTTGAAGAACACGGTCAACAAATCGCTTCTATCTTAGCGACAATTCGTGAAATAGCTGAACAAACTAACTTGCTTGCGTTAAATGCTGCAATTGAAGCGGCAAGGGCTGGTGAGCAAGGGCGTGGCTTTGCGGTGGTTGCCGACGAGGTTCGCGTACTTTCACAACGTACGCACGCATCTACAGAAGAAATCGAAGACAAGATCAAGCGCTTACAACAAGCAACCAATGGTGCTGTTAAGGTGATGACACAAAGTCATGACATGGCAAAGACAAGCGTACATGACGTGGATATGGCCGGAGAAAGCTTGGCTCAGATCCGAGAAGCGATTCAGATGATCAGCGATATGGCGACTCAAATTGCGTCTGCTGCTGAAGAGCAGTCATTGGTTACAGCGGAAATTAATGCCAATACAGAGTCGGTGCGTGAAGTGAGTGACGTTATGGCGCTCGACGCGACAGATGCTGTTTCGCAAGCTGTTCAGCTCAGCCACTTAGCTAATGATCTGAAGCAGGAATTGTCTCGATTCAAGCTTTAATCGATCAACAACCAGTAATATAGGTTAGAAATTAAAGAGCACAGGCTGTAATAAACCTGTGCTCTTTGTTTATTGGATTGAACGTATGTTTAATGCTTATCAAAGAAATCTTTGTTACGGATATACTTGCTCATTAAGTGGTAAGAGAAAGGTCTTATCAGCCAACTAAAGATAGAGCGACCGAGGCGGATTAAGGTTGGGGTGTTCTCATAGATTCGTCCGTTATAAAGCCAAAGCACTTTGCCTACATGCCAATAGAGCAAAGGAACTGGTGGCATGAAGGTCACGATGTCGATATCACAGCAAATTCGGTAGGTCTTCTTACTCATGCGATAGTGCTTTCGAAAGCTCCAGTCACCAATGGCGGGTTGGCCAAAGGTCACTATTCGCTTTATACAGCCTGGGTACTTCTGATCAAAGTAATCAGCGAAGACACAACCGATCGCGCCTCCGGAAGAGTGGCCAGTAATAGACACTCTTTTGCCTTGTTCGATGAGAGGTGTGAGCGTGGTTTCCAAGCGATCAATAACGGTTAAGCCAAGTTTATCTTCATTACGGCTTGGCTGGCTCTCTTGAAACATCAGATGGTAGAAGCCTGCATGCACACGATAATTGAGCCCAATCCTCTTACAGCTTCTTGTCCATAGAGCAAAGGTCAGTAGCCAATCTGAGATACTGTGCGATCCTTTGATAACCACAACCACTTCATCTTTGTCGCTACTCCACAACACTCGAATCATGGTTTTGCCAAACTGGTTCTTGATGATGCGTTGTCCATTAGGGTCAAAACCATAGCGAGTTTGTTTAAAAACTCTAGGGTAGGCGAGGTTACAAAGAACGGCATAGCGCTCATATTGATATCGTTTTAGTGGTTTCACATGTTTACTTCTTAATAAGAGTTACTTGAAACTCTAGTCGTTGAATGTGAAATGCACATGAAAACACACATGCTTGATTCATTATAGAGAAACCGAAATAAGCCTCAAAAGCTAAAGTTGATGGGAAGAGTAAGGCTTAAGCGTGTACCAGTTATGCTCGTCGGGGGTTTAATCAATGGTTGAGCGCGGTAAACAAGGTCGACAGCTTCGTTGTCTAACGAAAGGGTACCCGAACTTTTAACCAACACGACGTCAATCACATTACCTTGGCGATCCATTGTAAACTTGATAACAGGCATGCCTTTCATCTTCATACGCTTCGCTTTTCTGGGGTAACGCTTTTCTCGCTCAAGATGCGCATGAAGTGCTTGCTGCCAATTAATTTTAGCCGCTTTTCCCGCTTCAGAAAGTTGTCCAACCTGAAGCGCGCTCGCTTGCTGCTGGCTATTTTCAGCCATTAAACTAGGTTGAGATTTTGCTGTTTGCACGATTTGTTGATGGTCTTTGAAGTCATCACTGATTGGACTCGGTTTCTCAATCGGAACAGGTTTCACAATCGCCTTTTTTTGGGGGGGCGACTTTAGGTTTTGTCTTTTTGACAATGGGGGGCTCTGGGCGACTTTTAGGTGGTACAGGCGTTTTCGCAATCTGTTTTGGCTCCTCGGGTTTAGTTTTCGTCTCTTTTTCCGGCTTAGTCTCTTGGTTTATTGCTGATGAAAGCGCGTTTGCTTTCTCAACCTCAACAAACTTTGGTTGCTCTTTCACAGGTTTTGGTTTGACGATTGGTTGTAT
>NZ_JADDYK010000021.1:412353-427063 GCF_015163615.1 Vibrio sp. OPT18 | reverse complement strand
CTCCTCAACCGTTGCAGCTTGAATTATCTGCTCTTGAACTATCTCAGGTTGATTTTCGCCTATCTCCGTATCTTCTACTTGCATTTTTGCCATCGCAAGAGGGGCAACAATCGTAACCTTAATGGGTGCTGCTTGCGGAGGCGGAGCAAAATCGTACTCAGGTGTCCAAAGGTAATAAACAAGTGCAGATAAGTGAAGGGCAACACTCAATGCAAAACCGACGACAAACCAAGGTTGACGAGGCTTACGTGATCTGACCTTTAAGGTGGCAAAAATACTCATGTTTATTACCCCTGAGGCGTTTCTAAACCAACGAGCGCAATCTGGCTGTATCCGGCGCGTACAAGTGTGTTCATGACTTTCATGAGTTCGTCATAGGTAATGCTTTTGTCAGCTCTTAGATAAATTCTCTGATTTTGGTCCTCGATAAGTAGCGGAAGATCAAATGGTAGCTGTTCTAACGTTGAAGCTTTATCCTCACCGAATGTTAGCTCTAGCCCCTTACCAACGGTAAGGAACAAAGGTTCATCAGGTAAAGGTGTGGCTTCAGCAGAAGATGAAGGCAGATCGACGGGCACATTAACGGTAGCCAATCCAATGGTGCTGCTACCATCACAATGATGAGTAGAACGAGCATAACATCAACCAAAGGTGTCACGTTGATATCGTGGTTTTCTACCAGTTCATCGCTGTCTGAAGATGTTTGAAATCCCATATTACACCACCTGCTTTAGTTGTGATGGCGTCTCTTCGTTAGTATCGCAGTCACAATCTCGGCTAACAAGTACCATGGTCGCAACAGACACGTCTGCTAGGAGTGCTTTGTAGTGTCCAATACGTCGAGAAAAATAGTTATACATCATCACCGCAGGAATAGCGGCAACCAAACCGATCGCTGTTGCGAGTAGTGCTTCAGCTATACCAGGAGCCACAACTACAAGCGTCGTACTTTTGGCTTTCGCGATACCGATAAACGCATTCATAATTCCCCAAACCGTACCAAATAGGCCGACGAATGGGCTAACTGAACCTATGGTTGCCAAAATGTCCGTCAGTGAAGTCATGTCTCGGGTTAACTCTGCTTGAACTCGCTCAAGTCTTAATTGAACGCGTTCTTTAATGCCGTTATGAGTCGCAGGACCTTGACCGGACATATAGATTTCGTGTTGTGCAGCGGTCACAACGGAGACTTCTTGTCCTGTTTGTAGTGTAAGAGCGGATTCCGCATGTTGAAGAGTGTCTGCGGTCACTAAGGTTGCTAATAGTTGCTTAGTTCTTTTCGTAGCGAGAACTAGCTGTATCTGCTTAGTAATGAAAACTGCCCAGCTCAAAATGGAGGCGACTAATAAAGCGATCATAAGCGATTTAACCACCCAATCTGCAGCATGGTACATTCCCATCGGTGAAAGATCGTGGGTGATCAATGGATTTGAAGGTGGGGCAATTTGTTGGTTTGAGACCACAGTATCGGAGATAGGTTGAATCGACGTATCACTCAAAGAATAACGGGAAAACGTCAGCATTAAAAATACTGACGCGATACGAAAAAAAGCGTTGTCATTAGGTATCACTCCCTAGGGATTGAATTAGGCTGGTGGAATAAATTTCCACGTTGTCGCTACCTATACCGAATGAAATTAAAAAAACCGTAAAGAAATTTTAATTATTTTAAAAACGCCTAGTGAACTTGATAGTGATCTCATTTTGCTGGTAGGTGTAGAGCCAATCAACATTGCTTTTGATTCTTTTATGATTCCAAACCAATGAAGGGGTAACACCGAATAACTTGATATCTTTTAGCGCAGCAGAGAGTGCGTAATTTTGCTCTTGATCTCTACGCGTTTCACTCAGAATGCTATTGAAGCCTTGGTAGTCACGATGTCTAAACGATCCAAAAAGTGTCAGGTCAACCCAAGGAATCACATCTGAATTCAAGCCAATTTTACCGCCATAAAGCTCGTAAGCATGGACTTGTTCTTTGTTCTGTTTACTTGTCCAGTCTATGCCACCGAAGAACAGTAGGTCATGATTGAATTGGTACCAATAAGTAAGATACGAAGCCAGCTGCCAGTCTGTTTGATAGCTGAGTACACTTGGGATGTAGTCTTGATAGTCGACTTTGAACTCGAATTTAAGGGCACTGTTTTGGCTGGTTGTTCTAAGCCAGTCTAACTTGACCCCTGAGCTGAAATAAACAGAGCTGTTCGCGTAACGACTTAGTTCAAAAGAGGGGCCGATTGATACTTTGTTGAGGCGGTCATGAAAACTGTACCCGAAGCCGATTCGAGAGGTATGTTCATTGTAATCACTGTTGTTCCCGTAGTTAGTGCCATAAGTTAGGCCTTGTAAATGAATACCGTGGTGTCGAGACAAAGAGTAACGTTTATTGATACTCGCCTCAAAATCGACCCCATATGCTTTTTCTTTTTTAGGCGTGACACGGTCAAAGACACACTGACCTGTGTTGGATGTCACTAGGCAGGTATAGGATTCAGAAGAGCTGTTTAAGTTATCATTAAAAGAACCGCCAATTGCCACAGAACCGTTCCAGCTGTCGCGAGCAATAAGCGCTTGCGTAAAGCTGTCGATGGTTCGAATTACACCAGCAGCTCTCGGGTTTTGTGAGGGTATTTTTGATTTGATTTGATTTGATTGAATAGATTGAGCGCATCTCGGTTTTGGTTACTTTCAAACAAGACTCGTGCTAGCTCTAACTGAGCGGGCATAAAATTGGGTTGTAAGGCTAATGCATTTTCGAATGCGAGTTGCGCGTGTTCCAGATCACCTTTAGCTCGAGAGATTGCGCCGTCAGCGTATTTCAGTAACAGTGGGTCAGGCTGTTCAAAATGTCGATAGATTTCCAGTAACTGGCTAGCTTGCACCCATTGACGATAACGAACAGCAAGATGAAGAGCTTTCGCAACTTGATTCACATCGTTTGTGTCGATCTGGTATTCAGTTTGGGCTGGTTTTGGGGAGCTTGCTTCGCGCTGGTTCTCTTCTTCAAGTATTGCTTGTTCTTTGTTTTGAGCCGACAGGGCGTCTTGTTGTTCAATACGAAACTGTGTATCCGTGTCTTGAGACCAAGAAAGAGGTGAAGAAAATACGCAAGACAATAGTAGACAACGTATAAATGGAGTTGTGTTGGAGTTCATGTGGTGCTCATTAAAAAGAAGCAGCCAAAGCTGCTTCTTAGTCATTGAAGGTGATTATTGTTTTGCACCGCCGAATGCAGTATCAAGATCAGAGTTGCCAGCAAAAGTCGCAATACCAGCAAGTGTTGCCGCATCTGCGCCAAAGAGGTGACCTTGAGAAATACCTTGGGTTGTCACACCTGCTTGGTTAGCTGTTGCCGTACCATTGAACGAAGCGCTTGCTGCATCAATCGTGCTATCCACATTGATAGATAGAGACGCATTAGCAATGTCGCCTGTTAGTGTTTGTTGAGCGAAATCAGCAGTAAACGTGCCTGCAAGTTGGTTACTACCGCTAAAGTGGTTAATACCAGTAATGTTGTACGTCGTGGTACCTGAAGTAGGCACAGTGGTACCAGTATTGTCGCCTACATAGTAAACAGTGCGGTTGTTGTAATCTTTATCTTGTCTTCCTTCATACCACTCGCCAAACCAAACGTCTTGGTTAGCCGCTTGCGCAAAGTTGTAGTGTGTTGAGCCAAAGTGTTTACTACCAGAAGTGTAAACGCCATCTCGTTCTGCACCGCTGAAAATATTATTTGCTAGACCTTCGAAATCGACACGCTTACCTGTTGAGCTGCCAATGCCGGCTTTACCTTTTGAGTGAAACAGTGGGACGTAAACTTCAGATTCACCAACCTGGCGTAGAGAGTCGTCGCTAATCGCGCCATCAAAACCTGCTTGTACAAGTGGGCTAAGGCCAATCATTGCAGCCGCGATCCATGAAAGTTGAACTGGTTTCATTTTGATTCCTTTTAAATTGAGAATGGTAAGTACAGAAAGCAAACCCAACATCCGGTGCGCGCGACAGATATCGTGCTTGCTTTCAACTATTACACCGTTTAAGAATGAAAAAACCGTAATAGAAAATCGCATTTTTTAATAAAATTTTATCGGCTAATGAAATTGTAGTCGCCGCCAACACGCTCTATATATGTGAAATCGTTGGGCCCGTTTAAACTCCAGGCAAATTCGAAAAGCACTCGAGTGAGTTTGCTCTGGGTTGGGGGAGAAAGCACAGTCAGGGTTTCACGGGTACCTGCTGGAATCACATAAACATCAGACTTAGCGAGCTCACCAAAAGGGGTTCTTATGATGGGCTGTACGATATCTTTAAGGTCAGTCAAGGAAGTCACGGTAAGAGTAATGTCTTTTTCAACGGCTTCAAACGTATAGGACCCTAATGCATAGTATTCAGGTACTTGTCCAGTATCACCAGTCAAATCTATGCTCTTCTCGTCATCAAAAGGTAGAAGTAAAGGTTCGGTTTCGTCTCTCAGAAAGATTTTTGCGTGTGGGCCATTTAACGAAGCAACGCGCACGTATGTAGGTCTGCCAGGTAAATCGGTGAACTCGCCGTCACTTACTTCGACATTGACAGCAAATTGCCCGCTCACATCGGCAACAAAGCTTGTGGTTTCAGCACTAGGGTTAACAATAGTTGCATTGCTCCCTTGCGGTTTTGACACAAAATACCAATTAAAGGTGAGCGGGTCGCAGTCCGGGTCATAACTTTCACTGGCAGTTAAAGAAACCGTCATACCTTCAATGGCCAACATGGCTTGGCTATTATTAGCAGTTGGAGGTCGGTTTTGATGGTTTTCAGTAAAGGTGACGGTCGTGGTTGCCTTGGTCGATAAGAAACCATCGGTGACGGTTAATTCCACCACATAGTCACCCGCGACATCAGCGGTTAAGTCGGGGTATTTGCCCTCATATTTACTGAGGCTCGGCTGACTCCCGTCTGGCTGGTTGATAATTTGCCATTGACGGTACAGTTCATCGCCGTCAGCATCCGTGGATGTGTCAAACAGTTTGACTGATTGAGATAGGGAAGAGCTGTACGCTGGGGTAAGAGAGACCACCGGTGGCGAGTTGTCTTGGTCGGGTTTAGCCACTATTTTCACTTGATTTGGACGGCTGTTGACTTGGCCATCGTTGACCACCAACGAGAGATAATACGTACCAATTTGATCCGCAAAGAAAGTCGGTTTGATGGCCTCTAAACTGGAAAGTTGAGCTTCGCTTCCTGCGGGTTTTTCTGAGAATGACCACGAATAAGAGATGAGGTCGTTGTCATAGTCAACACTGCGCGTGCCGTCTAAGTGGACGGCTTGATTAACTTTAACTTGTTGATTGATGCCAGCGATAGCGATCGGAGTTTGATTATTCGGGTCGCTTGTCGGCGATGAATCAGAAGCGCTTTCATTACACGCCGTAATGAAAGCGAAAGAGAGAATTATTGGAAACTTGTAAGTATAGCCATGCATTGTAATACACCGTCGAGATTAGAATGTTAAGTCATCGTTTTTTGCCTTTCCTTGCTATACCGTTTAAGAAAGAGAAACCCGCAACCCAAAAATAAAAAAAAGCGCGAATGTTCGCGCTTTTCGTAGGTTTAGTTTGGAGACTAATGATTTGAATTTGGAATCTAGAGTCTTTAGCTTGGAAGGCAGTGAACTTAGTTCGCCTCAGCACTTAAGTCGTAAGCAACGCCCATGTAGTTTGTGAAATCACTATCAAGGATGAACGAATATACAATGTTGGTTCGCGCGCCAGCCGTCGGTTTTGCCCACATTTTCACGTAAGCCACATCCCCTGCATGTAGGACTTGGTTTAGTTCTATCCCTGTCATTTTCGGTGCATAATCTTCACCTCTGAAGTCCATCTCAGTAATTTCACTAATTGTGTAGTCCTTACCAACCGCCTCTAGAGTATAAGTTCCCACCAGAACGTATTCGGGTGCATCACCTGTGATGGTTTTATCTAGGGCAATCGGCGTCGGTGTGTAAGGTAGGGCATGTACTGTTTTTTCATCTCCAAAGGTAAAGATGATTTCGCTGCTGCCTGCGGCACTCGCGCTAAAGCGAACCATATCGGCTTCGCTGGTGAATTCACCGTCATTTACAGTCAGCGAGAAGAGGTAATCACCCACTTGGTCGGGTGTGAAATCTGGTTTCGCGACTGCTGAATCTGAAAGTTCAGCCGTACTGTTCTCCGGTGTAGAAAGTAGTTTCCACGTGTACGTAATCGCATCTTCATTGCCGTCGTAGCTACCGCTGCCATCTAAGGTTGCTGTTTCTCTAATCTCTAAAGACTTTACGCCACCCGCATTAGCGACAGGAGCAACGTTTTCTGCTGAATAAGACACAGTAACTTCTTGGCTAACGCTCTCGGAACCGTCGCTTACTGTTAATTTCAGTTTGTAGTCACCGACTGTGTTAGACAGTAGTACTGCTGTCGATGTTCCGCTGCCCGTGAGTTTTATTGTCGCATTATCCGGTGTTGATAAAAGCGCCCATTGATAAGTTAACACATCGCCATCAAGATCGAAGGCGTTAGACGGAATTTCGATAGATTTGGTTAGCGCAACACTTGGTGGTGTCGCAATATCGATGATTGGCACCACGTTTTGTGATGCGTCAGTGACTTCAATGGTTTGCTTTGTGGTACTTGAAGTGCCTGATACTGCACTTTCTAATTCAAATGTGTAATCGCCAACAACATCTGGAGTGAAATAAGGTGCAATGGCCTTGTTAGCGTTAAGTGCGACGTTACTGCCATCAGGCTTGCTTGTGATCTTCCATTCGAAAGTCATGTTTTCGTTGTAGGTATCTAAACCTTGGGTTGCATCTAAGCGCACACGCTTACCTAATTTGGCATAAGATTTTTCTACAGTTGCGTTGTTTGAAGAGTCTGAACTGCTGTCGCTGCTCCCACTACCGCATGCGATAAGCGCTGGCATAGCGGCAGCAAGTAAGGTCCATTTTAGTTTTGAAGTCATGTATTTTTTCCTAATCATGAGTGGCAAAGCTGTTTGAAATCAGCCATGCAAATGTCAATTTCATTGGGTATACCGAATTAAGATGAGAAACCCGTAAAGAAAAACGCCCAGAAAGGCGTTTTATTATGGTTTTGATCAATACGTTTGATTCCGAACGAGTCTGAAAGGCAATGTCGGTGGTCTTGTTATTAAAACTTACCACTTAATTTGAAGGTTAATGTTCGGCCCGGAGCGGGCATACCTGATACCGAGCCTGTATCTAAGTAATAAACATCAGATAGATTATTACCAATCAGCTCAGCACTCAGTTTCTTTGTGAAGGCATATTTAACGTAGGCATCATAAGTAATGACCTCTGTTCTTTTTATGAGTTCATCTTCATGACTTGCGGAAACATAGTTTGTACGTACGCCTGTTTCTAAGTCGGTATCAAAGAAACGAGTGCCTAGCAAAATACTGCCTGTATATTCAGGTGCTGCATGGGCCGCAAGAAAGCTTCCTTCTGAAAATCCGCCACGAACACAAGTTTCTTCGGATGGGGTACTTCCTAAAATCACATCTTTTATATAACCTTGAGCGGCTGAGTTTCTGTCACAAACTTCGTTTCGGAAATTGTAAGCAATTGAGGCATCGCCAAAATAATCGCTGTTATCAAACTGCCCGTTGATCTCAATACCGCTAGTTCGTTGGCTATCTAGGTTTGTGAAGTTATAACTGTCGCGATCTCTGTCCATTACATCGTCAATTGTTTGATCAAAATAGGTCAGCTTAAAGCTCGCATTGTCGAAGTAATGAATGTAAGCCGTTTCGTACAGTTTGGCGCGCTCAGGTTGTAGAGGAGCACTTGCGACAGGGTTGCTACTGAACCCACTGGTACTTTCAAATAGGCTTGGGAAACGTAAAGTCTCAGCGTAACGGGTGTAAATTCGGCTGTTATCGCTGATTAGCCATGTGGCTGTGACAGAAGGCATCCAACCGCTACCACTGGTCTTGTATTGGGTGTTGTATTCTTCAGAAGTCTCAAGCGATTTGGCCTTACAACTGCCTTCGATGTAGTTTTCTTGTTGCATTGCGATACGACAAGCATTGCTTGCCAGATCGAGTTCGTTATCGCTATTGGTTAACCAACTGGATGCGTGGTGCTCGATGAAAGTGGTTTGATTTTCCGCCGATTCGGTTTCGGTTTGTAGCTTCTGTTGCAATATAGCATCGAAATTAGCGAGTTCTGATTGTCGTGCGTCTAGCTGACTTTGGTACTCATTAGCTTGATCAGGGAACATAACGATCAAGTTTTGCAATCTATCTATCTCAGTATTGAGGTTTTGTTGTGTGAAATTGACTCTCACCTCATGCTTTGCGTTTGCTACATTTTGCGCGATTTCTTCAGGTGCATAGGCCTCTAGCGTTTGATAAGTTAATTGGTAGCCGTCTTTCTTGTACTCCTTCAGAGGATTAATGTCGCCAGAGTTTACTTGATGTTCTATATAGTAATCTGTCGCATTGTAAGAGATGTAACGGACACCAGAATCTAACACTATGGAGTCATGTGGTCGCCATTCAATCTTTACTGCGCCGTTGTATTCTTCTCTTTCACCAGCACGGACTGCACCACCATAGAAATCGATAAGGTTGGCTAGTCCCTCTTTAGGGTTCAATTCGTGCATCATGTAACTGCCGGACAATGTCATATCAATAGAGTCTGTTAGTAGCATCTTGTTATTGAAATCGAATCCGTACCTTTGCTCATCACGGTTAACGACTGACGTGTTGATGATGATATCAGGCGTATCGCTTTTGTAGTTGACGAAGTTAGGGAAGCCATAACCAGTATTGCTGCGGGAATCTGTTTTTGTCAGCCATAAGTTGGTGCTTAGGTTTAGCAAATCTTGTTCAGGATTAGCTCGAAATTTCAGGGTGTAGGCTTGCATTTTTGCGTTGGCAAGCGGCCACTGAGCGAGTCCATCAGAATTTCGGTAGTCTGAACGACTCGCCAATATCTCACCGTGAGTGCTTTCCGTGTATCGGATACTGGCATGCAGTTTGTAGTAATCACTGAAATTGATTGTACCTTTTAATAGTGCTGATTCCATTTCAGCCGATGTGTTGGGTACTTCGTGGCCAGGGTAGTGGACCAGTGCCATGTGTTCAGGTCTTAAGGTTGGATTTCGCCCCGCGACTTGGTCACTCGAGTCATTGTCAAATGGTTTCGAGTAGAAGTCAGCTTTGCTGGTACCTGAGTAGTAGTTACCTCGATTTCGGTATGCGTATGCGGCTAACCAGTCAAACTTTGGTTCGATTCCGGCGAGTGCGAGGCGGTAGGCGATGTCCTCTCCATTGAAGGGATTATCTGTTTTGTTGTCTCTGGTTTGGAAGCGAACTTCTGGGGCGTCGTACAGTGGAACACCACCTAACTCGGCATAAGCTGGGACATCTTGCCAACGTTTTCCGGTATGCAGTCGCGCTTTGTTTGGCTCGATTGAGTTACTGCTGCTTTCGGCAACTAACTCAATACCAAATTGTTCACCTTCTTCAACGATATCTTGCGGTTGCAATGTCGTAACTTTAACTGCACCACCTGTTGAGGTATTGATCTCTGAGTTTAACTGAGCACCTTGATAAACAGTCATACTGCCGATGAGGTTAGGGTCAATGTAGTTTCTGTTCGATGAACCACGATAGCCGTTATACACTGAAATACCTTGTTCAGTACCATCGATAACTACAGGTACACGACCAAAGCCTTGTACACCACGTACGTTCGGGTCGATACTGCCACCGCCATTTCGTGCTTCGCCACTGTGTGTATTCGCGATGCCAGTGAACAGATCCGCCGCACTGGTACCTTTGAAACGTTCGATTTCTTCTTTTCCGAGATAAGCGGTTGCTACGTCTTTGTCGTACACATCCATTTCACCGTCAGTGTCTCTTTGATAGGAGTCATCAAAATGGGTTCGAACTTGAATAGCATCGAGTGTCATCGAGTCTGTAATTGGTACTAGGTAATAAACACCATCAGACTGTTTTTGTGCTTGCAGACCGGTATTGGTCAACAACATAGACAGCGCCTGTTCGTTGTCGTATTGGCCGACTAGACCTTGGCTATAGAGCCCTGAAGAGAGTGACGAGTCTAGATAAAATTCGATACCCGATTCTACGGCAAAGTGGTTGAGAGCACTGTCTAAAGTGGCTGCTGGAATATTATATTGGTGGTCTTCTGCAGCGTTGGAAGCAACAGGAAAACTCAATATAACGACACCGAGTTTTATCGTGGTAAGTTTGGAGAGTAGCGAGCGCTGCTTGGCATTTGGCACCGTAATTTCCTTATCGGGATTTCTAACTGACTGTCAGATACACCGAACAAGAATCAGAAATCCGTAATAAAATTTTATTTGGCTGTGATGGTGACCCAAAGAGGGGTACGGTAATGGATTCTTATAGGTAGTATATGGCTGATATTGTGTAAGGTTTTATCAATATCTTTGGTCGAGAACACACCGGTAAGTTTGAGTGCCGCGGCACTGGCATCGACGTTGATGATGCCGCGTCGATAACGCCTTAATTCGTTGATGAAGGTTTTGAGCTGTGTCGCTTGTGCCATGATTTTATGCTCGAGCCAAAGCATGTCTGAATCTTGGGTCTGGTTTGGCTGCGATACTGTGCGGCGATTGAAGTGTGTAGTTTGCCCTGCAAAAAGATGCGGTTTCCCCATCCCAAGCATAGGTTGAATTTCGACTTCACCTTCATAGACAGAGACTTGAGTGGTATCGACGTGCTCGCGGATACTGAATTGGGTTCCGATGGGCAATACTAAACCTTGCGAAGTAGAAACTGTTAATGGGCTGTGGTGATGTGTGTTGGTGATCATGACTTCGCCGCGTTCGATATGAATATCGCGCTGATGATTATCAAAATCGACAAACAATTTGGAATCGGTGTTGATCGCTAATTGCGTGCCATCGAACAGTGTCATTGAACGAATTTCGCCAGTCGCGGTAGAGTATTCAGTGCCTGTTGGCGTTGGTCTGTAAATCGCCATGCCTGAACCTAATGCGACGAACGAAAGCGTGCTTATGGATAAGAATTCGCGACGGCTGACTCTCGGTGGTTTACGCGTCAAGACCTGCTTGCTGATTTTGCCTTTAGGAATGGCACAAAACTTACTTTGTAGCAGTTCTAACTTTTGCCATGCTAAGGCGTTATTTGGGTGGGCAAGCCGCCAACATTCGAACGAGTCATGATCTTGTTGCGTGGCATCATCAGCCCAAAGACGTGCCATCCAAACCGATGCTTGCTCTATGGTTTCAGGTGGTAATTGCTGCATCTTAACCCTCGTTAAGCATGGCTAACATGCAGCCTTGAAGGCCTGTAGCTACGTACTTTTCAACCGATGATATTGAAACTTTAAGTTCAAATGCGATCTCTTTGTAACTCTTGCCCTCGAGCTGCCTCATGAGTAGTGCTTGGCGAGCTTTGATTGGCAGCTTGTGGAGTAGGTTATCGATTTCAACAAGTGCTTCAACCACTATGGTGTGGTCTTCCGGAGAGCTAGCGACGAGAGATGGTTCTTGCTCGATGAGCTCTAAATAGGCACTTTCCACACGACGTTTTCGATATAGATCAATCACTAACCCTTTAGCGATATGAGTCAGGTACTTCCTTGAATTTCTGTATTCAGGCAACTTACCTCTGGTTAACAAGCGAAGATAAGTATCTTGAACCAGATCAGCCGTAGTGTCAGGACATCCCAAGCGTCGTTTAATAAACACCGATAACCAGCTGTGATGTTCTTGGTACATTTGATCCACGCTGTGTGAGGTGTTGTTGCTCGCTACGGTCATTCCCTGATACTCCCCACTAAGCTTAATGATAATTATTATCATCAGGGCGCTGAATATATCAGAAATTTTCTAATGTGCTACATGTTTTTTATAAAACTCGATTTTGAACGCAATACCAACGTCTCAATGGTTAAAAGAAGTGTTTGTGTAGCCTTTGTGTTAAATGTGAAAAAAAGTAACAGTTGGTGAAAAGTTTTCTTCAGTTATTAACTGTAATATCAGTAAGTTATGGCAATACAAAAGATTACATTTCATTACAAACTACTGATTTAATATGTGCTACTTTTGAACCTTTGGCTAATCATAGCCATCCCAAATATTTGTATGATGTATGATGTATGATGTATGTTAGGTAGTGGAATGAAAGTTGATAACTTGTCAATTAGGCTGAGAATCGCTAAATATATTGCTAAAAACCTATTAAGTAATAGCGACCATAAAATTACAAGTGATATTAAGCTAATTAGATTATATTGTAGACTAGGCGATTATAAACGTGCAATATTTCACGCGAAAAAAGTCTATGAGTTAGGTGAAAACCCTGAATATTATTATGTATTAAAAAATTTATATATACTAACTAATGACTTTGAGAGTAGTGATAACCTAAAACTAAACGCATCAAATAAACAATCTGAAGACATTATTCCTATCTTAGGATGTATTGATGATAGTGTATATGATTTTGACAAGATAAAATTTATTAAGGATTATGTTAGAAGTAAGGGTGCAACACCTCTGCTTATTTCTCTTTCTGGTAAAGGTAAAGAATTAAACAATCTTTCTGAAACGGAAAAGGAACTATTGTCTAATATAGACCTTTATAATAAAGAACGCCCTAAGTGGAGCAAGAAAAACAACCCTCCTAGTTATATAAAGAGTGTATACAAGAGCTACGATAACGTTCGATTTGATGAATTGTTTGACTATCGACCTCCCGTTATCAAAGCAACCAAAGTTTTATTGGGTGACATGCAAAACTCTTACGTATCAGTTAAAAATGGTTTGAGAGAAACTGTGGGTCAACCTGATAATTACAAGAATAAGGTGTTGTGTTTCGGTACTTCAACTACGTACTCAGTTGGGACTAGTGACGACGATACCATTGTAAGCTTAATACAGAAGGAACTAAATGATCACTATAGCGATATAAAAGTCGAGAACTATGGTGTTCATGGCATGAACTTGTTGTTGGCTATGAATAATATGATTCAAACTAATATTGAAAGTGGTGATGTAGTTATATTTTTTGACTATGATGAGTTCAATAGGTTTGATGGTGAAGATATATATAAGCTAGACCTTAATAGTTTTGATAGAGGGGTGGACTTTTTTGTTGACCTAGCAAAATATCATTGTCATTTCTCACCTCAAGGAAATAAAATATTATCAAAATCTATTGTCAATAGGTTCTTACTCGACCACTTTAATAAAAACTCCTTCGCGAGTTCTAATATTCAAGCTTCTCAAGCAATGTATCAAGTATTAGATAACCTGAAGTATTTCTTATATAAGAAAACTGCAGAAGCACTTGAATCGTGCGAGATGAAAAGCTATTTATCTTTGCTGGAAAGCCATGTTCCTGATGCTGAGCTAAAAGTGGGCAGCGTAGCCGTGAACTGTAACCCTATTACTAAAGGCCACCTTCACTTGCTGGAACATGCTTCTCGTAATGTTGATAAGTTATTTGTTTTTGTCATTGAAGAAGACAAATCGTTCTTTAAGTTCGAAGATCGTCTTCATTTAGTCACAGTGAGCACTAAGCACCTAGAGAATGTCACGGTGCTCCGAGGAGGCAAGTTTATCTGTACAGAGCTAACTTACCCAGATTACTTCGATAAAGACACCACAGAAGCCAAAGCAGACGCTTCAATGGAAGCATGGTTCTTCTGTGAGTATATAGCCAAAACGCTTAACATTACTAAGATTTTCTTGGGTGATGAGCCTAAGTGTATGATAACCAAACAGTATAATGAAAAAATGCAAGAGGTACTTCCTGAGTACGGTATTGAGGTTGATATTATTGACCGAATTGCAACGAATGGCGATGTGATTAGTGCTTCTAAAGTTAGGGAGTTTTTAGCTAGTAGAGATTTCAGCAGTATAGAAGCAATAGTGCCTAAGCCCACGTATCAATTTTTAAAAGAAAATTATTAAGTTTGGACTCGCTTTCAAGCTACTTTTCTGTACAAAAGCCAGTCAGTTGACTGGCTTTCTTATTCGAATTTGGTAGCTGTAGTTTAATCCAACAGATAATCCGATGTCGAATTAGCCTGTGTATCCAAGATGTTGTGTGTGCAGTTTGTGCAATCTGTAGTAATTTCAATCTCTAAAGTTCGATAATTAATCACTTGAATTAAAAGATAAAATTTATTGTTGACGAATTTTTTCCATCCGTTAAAGTACACCTCGTTCTCAAGGCTTAGGTCGCTGAGAGATGGTGTTTTTACTTTTCAGTAATCAGCATCGCAAGATTGCGTTGCCCTGGTGGTGGAATTGGTAGACACAAGGGATTTAAAATCCCTCGGCGTTCGCGCTGTGCCGGTTCAAGTCCGGCCCGGGGCACCATCTATCTAGTTTCTACTTTTGAGTAGAGTGATGAACAAAGAGTTGTTCTCTTAAATCACTATTAAAGGCGCCTTGGCAGAGTGGCTATGCAGCGGATTGCAAATCCGTGGACCTCGGTTCGACTCCGGGAGGCGGCTCCATTCTTTCTCTTATTTTGATAAGTTAAGAGATACTAAGAATGAAAATGCGATACTAGCTCAGTTGGTAGAGCGCAACCTTGCCAAGGTTGAGGTCATCGGTTCGAACCCGATGTATCGCTCCAAATTTTGTAATGTTGATTCATTTCGACATTAAGATGGTGTTTTACTTTTCAGTAATCGGTATCA
>NZ_JADDYK010000021.1:361900-412309 GCF_015163615.1 Vibrio sp. OPT18 | reverse complement strand
GCCCTGGTGGTGGAATTGGTAGACACAAGGGATTTAAAATCCCTCGACGTTCGCGTTGTGCCGGTTCAAGTCCGGCCCGGGGCACCATCTATTTGATTGTTACCTCACTTGGTATTAATCAAAAGAGTTGTTCTCTTAAAACACTATTGAAGGCGCCTTGGCAGAGTGGCTATGCAGCGGATTGCAAATCCGTGGACCTCGGTTCGACTCCGGGAGGCGCCTCCACTATTCAAAGTTGAAAGGCCAGCAGAAATGCTGGCCTTTTTGCTATCTGAAATTCTCTACCCTCATGCTATGTCCAAACTCCCACGTATGCTCTAATCCATAGCACCTCGAGGGAACAAGCCCTTATTTGATCACTTTCTTTGCAGTTTTTTTCCTTGTGTAAATCTATCATTTGCTAAACAACCAACAGTATCTGTTAACTCGTTGTGCCGTTTGTGAATGGAATTCGTGGGGAATGGAAGAGGGAGACTGTCTTTTGCGTCATTAAGTTCTTCATATTTATACATAGTTGCTCATGATCCTGTAACGCTTTCATGAGTTATTACACTTATTATGGCCATAAATGAAAATGATTGTCATTTAACTACGTTGCTGCTAACCTATTGTGAAAATTTACAACATCTTATCTACTGCACGAAAGTGTATATAAAACCCCGCTAAACCTTATTAAACCTGCGGTTATTCGTTTGCTTCGTATGATAAATCAGCAGATCTACCTCTTTTGTTCTACCCCTTTAGGGTAGTTCGATTTCGTAATTGATTTACATCATATTTTCATTTTCTTTCATAATTCATTATTCGCTCAGTTAAGAAATATATAACCTTCAGGAATTCTTATGAGCAAGATGAAGCTAGTCGTAATCGGTAACGGGATGGTCGGCCATCGCTATATCGAAGATTTAGTCGAGAAGACAGATGTTGCAAACATGGACATCACGGTGTTCTGTGAAGAACCACGTGTAGCCTATGACCGTGTACACCTTTCTTCTTACTTTTCACACCACACTGCAGACGAACTTTCTTTAGTTAAAGAAGGCTTCTACGAGAAACACGGCATCAATATGCTGATCGGCGAACGTGCTATTAACGTTAACCGTGAAAAGAAAATAGTTTACTCAAGCACTGGTCGTGAAATTCAATACGACAAACTTATCCTTGCTACCGGTTCTTTCCCATTCGTACCGCCAATTAAAGGCAACGAAGGTAAAGACTGTTTCGTTTACCGCACAATCGAAGATCTGAAAGCTATCGAAGCAACGGCTAAGAACTCAAAGTCTGGTGTGGTTGTTGGTGGCGGTCTACTTGGTCTTGAAGCGGCAGGCGCACTAAAAGCACTTGGCGTGACAACACACGTTGTTGAGTTTGCTCCTAAGCTAATGGCTGAGCAACTTGACCAAGCGGGTGGTAACCAACTTCGTCAAAAAATCGAACGTATGGGCGTAAACGTACATACAAGTAAGAACACGCTTGAGATTGCTCCTGAAGGCACTGCAGCTCGTAACGTAATGCGTTTTGCAGACGGTACAGAGCTAGAAACTGATTTCATCGTATTCTCTGCTGGTATTCGCCCACAAGACAAACTTGCTCGTCAAATGGGTCTAGGTATTGCACCTCGTGGCGGTATCGAGATTAACGATCACTGTCAAACGACTGATAAAGATATTTACGCTATCGGTGAATGTGCGTCTTGGAACCAAACGTTCTACGGCCTTGTTGCTCCTGGCTACAAAATGGCGACAGTTGCTGTTGACCATGTTGTTGGTAACGAAAGCACATTTGAAGGTGCGGACATGTCTGCGAAGCTTAAGCTTCTAGGCGTGAAAGTAGGTTCTATCGGTGATGCAAACGGCCGCACTCCTGGCTGTAAGAGCTACGTTTACCAAAACGAAGAGCAAGAAGTTTATAAGCGTATCATCGTTTCTGAAGACAATAAGAAGCTTATTGGCGCAGTGATGGTAGGTGATACGTCTGATTATGGTGATCTTCTTCAGTTAATGCTGAACGAAATCGACCTACCAGAACACCCAGATGCATTGATTCTTCCTGCTCACGCTGGTGCTGAAAAGCCAACACTTGGCGCTGATTCTCTTCCTGAGTCTGCTGTTATCTGTTCTTGTTTCGATGTAACGAAAGGCAAGATTGCTCAAGCGGTTGCTGAAGGTCACCACACCATTGGTGATATCAAAGCAGTAACAGGCGCAGGTACGGGTTGTGGTGGTTGTATTCCACTTGTGACTTCAGTATTAAACGCTGAACTTGCTAAAGCTGGTGTAGAAGTGAAGAACGACGTGTGTGAGCACTTTGCTTACTCTCGCCAAGAGCTTTTCCACCTGATTCGTATTGAAGAAATCAAAACGTTCGATGAGCTACTAGAGAAATACGGTAAAGGCTACGGCTGTGAAGTATGTAAGCCTCTAGCGGGTTCTATCCTTGCTTCTTGCTGGGGTGAGCACATCCTTAAGCCTGAGCTAGTGAAGCTGCACGATACCAACGATAACTTCCTAGGTAACATGCAAAAAGACGGTACTTACTCTGTTATCCCTCGTATGGCGGGTGGTGAAGTAACACCACAAGCGCTAAGCGTTCTTGCGGATGTTGCTGCTGAATACAACCTGTACACCAAGATCACGGGCGCACAACGTATTGGTCTGTTCGGTGCTCAAAAAGATGACTTACCAGCAATCTGGAAGAAGTTAATCGCTGCAGGCTACGAAACTGGTCAAGCTTACGCAAAAGCACTTCGTATGGCGAAAACATGTGTAGGTTCTACTTGGTGTCGTTACGGCGTTCAAGATTCAGTTGGCCTAGGCGTGATGATCGAGAACCGTTACAAAGGCATCCGTACTCCTCATAAGATGAAGTTTGGTGTGTCTGGTTGTACTCGTGAGTGTGCTGAAGCTCAAGGTAAAGACTTAGGTATTATCGCGACTGACGCAGGTTGGAACATGTATGTATGTGGTAACGGTGGTATGAAACCTCGTCACGCAGACTTACTGGCAAGCGACCTAGACCAAGAAACGCTAATCAAGTACATCGACCGTTTCATGATGTTCTACATCCGTACGGCTGCGCCACTACAACGTACTTCGGTATGGATGGACAACCTAGAAGGTGGTGTTGATTACCTACGTGAAGTGATTGTAGACAACAAGCTTGGTATCAATGACCAACTTGAAACTGACATTTCTGGCCTAGTTGATAACTTCGCTTGTGAATGGACAGATACAATCAACGACGAGGCTCAACTTAAGCGCTTCGCACACTTCATCAATGCTGATGACCGTGATGATAACGTTGTGTTTGTTGAAGATGGCCGTGAACAACACCGTCCAGCAACATTCACTGAGAAACACCCTGAAGCGAAGGGCGATATCCTTCACGTTGAACTGGTTTAATTGGGAGACGACATCATGGCATTTACCAAAGTTTGTAAGATCGAAGACATTATCCCAGGTACAGGTGTTTGTGCATTGGTTGGTGGTGAGCAAGTAGCTATCTTCCGCCCAACGAAGGCTGAAGAAGTATTCGCGATTAGCAACACAGACCCATACTTCCAATCTAACGTGTTATCACGCGGTTTGATTGTTGAGCACAACGAAGAGCTTTGGGTGGCAAGCCCACTTAAGAAGCAACGCTTTAACCTAGCAACAGGTGTGTGCATGGAAGACGAGAACTTCAACGTGAAAGCGTATAAAGCTCGTGTTGCCAAAGGCGCTGTAGAAATATCTGCTTAATCTTCGGATGAGTAAGATTTGATAGTTCAAGGGTTCTAGTTCTCGATATTGCCTTAACTCGGCAACTAGAGCCTTTTCCTATCCAATTTTAACTTTTAATTTAAACTTTTTAAGGACAACCTTATGTCTCCTGATTACAAACCAGCTGAATTCGTTCAAACGATGATTGATGTGGGTGAAGCGAAAACGAAAACAAGTACTCGCGACCTTCTGATTCGAAGCACTATGGCTGGTATCATCCTTTCTCTAGCGGTTGTTGTTGCTATTACAGCAATGGTACAAACCGGTATTGGCCTTGTTGGCGCACTTGTGTTCCCAGTTGGCTTCGTCATTCTAAGTGTAATGGGTTATGACCTAGTAACTGGCGTATTCGGCCTCGCACCTTTAGCGAAATTCGACAACCGCCCAGGTATCACTTGGGGTCGTATCCTACGTTGTTGGGGTATTGTTGGTCTTGGTAACCTTATCGGTTCTTTGATTGTTGCTTTCCTTGTTGCAGTATCACTAACAGGTAACTTCTCTCTAGAGCCAAACGCTGTTGCTCAAAAGTTCATTGCTGTTTCTACAGGTCGTAGCCTAGGTTTTGAAAACATGGGTATGGACGGATGGATCACGTGTTTCGTACGCGGTATCTTCTGTAACCTTATGGTATGTCTAGGTGTGATTGGCAACATGACTGCACGCACAGTATCTGGCCGTGTAGCAATGATGTGGTTCCCAATCTTCATCTTCTTCGCTCTAGTATTTGAGCACACAGTAGTAAACATGTTCCTATTCCCACTGGGTATGATTCTTGGCGCTGATTTCGGTATCGCGACATGGTTGAACTTCAACCTTATCCCAACAATCCTAGGTAACATCGTTGGTGGTCTACTAATGACGTGTGTTCCTCTATACTTAACTCACGCTAAAACGGCTCCTTCTCTAGGCGCTAAGTAATTAGATAGCTCTAGGTTAATGAGCAACTAATAATGTGTGTTAAGCCCCAAGCTGTTGATTTGGGGCTTTTTTGATCTTAACACTCTCTACTTTTGATAACGGTGCACCTAAGGCGAGCAATGTGTGCTTGATGATGGTGCAAATGTCAGGGTTTTCCAACGTAATAGATTGTTTTGTTATATAAACTTCTATCTTGATTAGAATTAATCGTGAAGTTTTATGGCAACAACTGATAGTCTAAGAAGTAGGGATATTGGTGATTCATACAACGATGAATCGTCATACAGAATTAAGCTTGAAATATAACAAGCTAACTTTCGGAGCAAAGCATGTCAGAAGTATCGCCATCGAATGTTAAAACAGGAAACACAGGATTTGTTTCATTAGTAGGTGCCGGTCCGGGCGACCCAGACTTACTTACGTTAAAAGCGGCACGAGTGATTCAACAAGCAGACGTTTTGGTTTATGACCGCTTGGTATCAAAGGATATCTTGGCGATGGCTAACCCAAAAGCGGAAATGCTGTATGTGGGTAAAAAGCTTGATCATCACTGTGTACCGCAAGACCAGATCAACCAATTGTTGGTCACTAAAGCGCAAGAGAACAAGCACGTAGTACGCCTAAAAGGTGGTGACTCGTTTATCTTTGGCCGTGGTGGTGAAGAGTGTGAAACGTTAGCTGAGAATGACGTGAGATTTGAAGTGATTCCGGGCATCACAGCAGCTGCAGGCGCAACGGCTTATGCGGGCATTCCGTTGACGCACCGTGATCATGCACAAAGCGTGCAGTTTATTACAGGTCACTTGAAGAAAGATGGCGAAGATATTGACTGGCAATCTCTTGCTCAGCACAACCATACGATCGTGTTTTACATGGGCTTGAAAGAGAGTCCGAACATTCAGAAGAACTTACTCGATAACGGTATGCGAGCTGACATGCCAGTTGCGATCATCGAAAATGGTACGCGCCAAGAACAGAAGGTGTTTAGAGGTGGTTTACGTGATTTGGCTGATCTTGCTAGCGTCGCAAAGAGCCCAGCGCTGATTGTTGTAGGCAGCGTGGCTCAGCTCCATGAAAAACTTGCTTGGTTTAACAAGCAAGCTTAATCGTTTGACCTTCTAGTTAGCTCTCTAAGCAACTACTGAGCTCAGCAAGAATCAAATACTGCAGCGGCTGCCTTGTCGCTGCATTTCTTGTTGGCGCATCGGCATTTCGTCAATAATATTGGTGATCTGTTTCCAATCTGTTTTGCCACTCCACCGGTGCTTCTCTTTTCCGTCTTTACCAATCAAAACCGCGGTGTGTGATCCTTTCGGGATCTCGTAAATACTGGTGACGGCCTCTAAGTTAAACTCTTCTTCTAGCCAAGTAGGGACTGTGTAACCACTCTCAGCAATAACCATAATGACGACATCTCGTTCGTCCAATTGACAGTTATTGAGCAACACTTCATTCAGAAACTCTTTAACGACTGAATCTTCCTTTGGAGCGAAATAAATAACACTGCGGTGCGGCAAAGGCTTTGAGTGAGAATAGGCGGGGTAGGCGAGTACAGAATTGATGGTTAAGCTCATGATTAATACCGTGCTGATGGTCAGCAGTTTAAGCAAACTAAACCAGATACCAGAGTTTGATGGTTGATTTAAAGTTTGCACCGTTTTGGTTGTGTCGATGCTTACGTTCGAATTGTGTGTTTGTCGGTGCAGCATTGCCAACCTCCCTTTAAAAGCTCTAAGGCTGAGTACGATTTGAATGCTACGTAAAGAAGAAGGTGAAGATCAGAACCACCTAAGAAACGTTCAAAACAAACCCACTTACAATAAGCATAGTTAGGATTACGTTAAAGACACTTAGCTTTACGCTAAAGATATTAGGTTTACGTTAACGATAGCTGGCAGGTTCATTTTTATTGAGTAAAGCGACTCGCATTTTACAATTGAATAGAATAGGGTATACGGAAAATCTAAAGGTATGAATTTATGGAAAACATAGCAATTTTGGTCGACGTTCAGAACGTTTACTACACGACGCGCGACAAATACCGTTCTAACTTCGACTATAACCAGTTTTGGTATGTTGCCACGGAAGGGCGTAACGTTGTTGCAGCTAATGCTTACGCAATCTCAAGCCAAGATCCAAAGCAGCGTCAATTTCACCATATCCTTCGTGGTGTGGGTTTTAATGTGAAATTAAAGCCGTTTATTCAGCGTCGAGATGGCAGTGCAAAAGGCGATTGGGATGTGGGTATTGCGTTAGACGCGATAGAACTTGCTGAGACGGTTGATACGATTGTTTTGGTATCAGGAGACGGTGATTTCGAAATTCTTGTAGAGCGAATCAAAGAGCGCTTTGGCAAGCCTGTTGAAGTGTATGGTGTTCCGGGGTTAACTGCTCAAAATCTTATCGATTCTGCCTCAAAATTTGTACCGATTGAAAAAGATTTTCTTCTATAGAGGAAATCGGGCACTTTATAATTGAAATCAATAATAACGATAATTAGAATGCAAACAGTTCTTATTTATCGGTGTGTGTAATGTCTCGCGTTTTAGTTGTTGATGATGATATTCAGTTGTGTGAATTACTGGGTGAAGTGTTAGAAAATGAGGGGTATCACGTTGATACTGTTCATTGCGGTGAATCCGCGCTTGAGTTTATTCAATCTCACCCTGTCGATTTGGTTCTACTCGATGTAATGCTTCCGAACCTAAGCGGCATTCAAGTAGCAAGACGTATTTGTCAGCGTTTTGCTACTCCCATTCTTATGCTAACCGCACTTAACGACGATGCCTCAATGCTCGATGGCTACCAAGCTGGGGCCGACCAGTACATCGCCAAACCTTTCAATGTCCCTGAACTCTTAACCCGCATTAAGGTGATCTTGCGCCGAGTGGGTTTTGAACGCCAAAGACAATCTTTAGCTTCTTCTAATCACGGCTTGTGCGAACAACTCTCTCGTTTGCCATTAACCGGTACTGAAAAAGACTTGCTTGATTATTTGGTCAAAAATGACGGTATTGTTGTGTCCAAATCTGATTTGCAAATCCATGTACTCAAGAAAGAACTGTGTCCCTTCGATCGTAATTTAGATATGCATATCAGCAACATACGTAGAAAGCTCGTTCAGGCGGGGTTGTCTAAACAACATATTAAAACCGTTCGCGGTAAAGGTTACAGTTACCTAGAGTCGGTTGGAGCATGAGTAAAAAACTGCTGCGTTGCCCAGATTTTATTGCTAAGCGTAAAGACGGGCTCACTTTTCAACTGTTCAGTTATCTGACCGTCATTTTAGTGAGTATTTTGATTCTGCAAGGTGTCGCTGAAAGAGCCTTGATGAAAGCGCTGCTTAAAGTGCCAGAATCGGTAAAAGCGGAGATGCTCGACCTTGCTTACCAAGCTAATGTGTTGATCGAAGAAGGGGACATGGATGAACTCGCGGACTGGGGTAATGCTCAGCAGTATTATCTGTTCGTCATCGATAAAGACAATCGTCCGATCACACATCGTCACATGCACCCACATTTTGAATTTAAGCTCAAATACTTAAGAACGTTAGATCACCAACTTAGTGATCGTGTGAGTAAGCCGATTTTCGGTCTACCACTGGATAACGGTAAAACACTGGTTATCCAACTACCGCACCAGTTTCACCCTGCAAAATCTTTTGCGCCATATTCTTATATGCTTAAAGCATTGATTGCATTGGTCGTTTTGTCTCTGTTCTCAATTATTATGGCCAAAAGTTTGCAGCAACCGTTGGATCGATTGAGGGAAGCGAGCCGCAGACTGGCTCAAGGTGACTTCACTGTTAGTGTGGTGTCGGAGTTAAATTCCACCACGCGAGAATTCAACGAGCTTGCACACGATTTTGATCATATGACCTTTGAAATTAAATCTCTGGCTGAAAAGCAACGTCGTTTGATTCGCGATGTGTCACACGAGTTAAGAACACCATTAGCAAGGCAAAACCTCGCACTACACCTGCTGCGCAGCAAGGTTGATGATAAAAGCATTGGTTTGCTAGAGCGAATGGAAAATGAAACAGAAGAGATGAACAAGCTGGTGGGTGAGATACTTGAATTTAGCCGCTTAGAAACCTCTCGCTATGACTCTAAGTTAAGTTTAATGCACCTTGAGCACTATTGTTCAATGTTGATCGCGCAGATGCAAAACGATTTAAAACCGAATCAAACTTTGATTGGTTCCTTAGAGACGCCGACATCAATGGTGAACGTTGATGAGCGGCTACTGCTTCGAGTGATTGGTAACTTGGTCGGGAATGCCATTAAATACGCGGGTGAGAACGCTCATGTCGTCGTGACTACATACGAACAGGTCACAGATAAACGTTACAGTGTCATATCTGTAGAAGATGACGGTGATGGCATTCCTGATAACAAGATTGCAGGTATATTCGACCCGTTTACACGAATAGAATCAGCCCGAGACAAACAGTCTGGCGGTTACGGTCTAGGCCTTGCGATTGTTAAAGAAGCGATGGGTGTGATGAATGGACATGTAACTGCTGAGAACAGAGAAGGTGGGGGACTGAGAGTAAACTTGATGTTCCCAATCGGTGATTAACTTTCTCTATTGATAATTACCTTAAATTGATAACTGTCCCAACTCAGTTGTACGGACTTAAGCGATACCTAATAAAAACGCCACTGCATCTGCAGTGGCGTTTTTCTTTATGCGCTTTGATATGAGCTAGGCGTAGCCATTAATTACGCCAGAACTCAAAGACAAGAGCATCAGATAAGCGAGATTATGCCTGTTGGCGAGCTAGCTTAACTTCTTCTTCCTTCTCACCTGCTGCAGGGTCGTTGAAGCGAGACTCATCAAGAGCGCCTTCAGACTTAGCAACGATGATAGATACGGCACTATCACCTGTGATGTTTACAGCGGTACGAATCATATCAAGAAGGCGGTCAACACCCATGATTAGAGCAATACCTTCAAGCGGTAGACCCACTTGGTTCAATACCATCGCTAGCATAACAAGACCAACACCAGGGACACCTGCAGTACCAACAGACGCCAGTGTCGCCGTTAGGATAACCATTAGGTAATCACCCATTGAAAGGTCGATGTTGTACGCTTGCGCGATAAACGCCGTCGCAACACCTTGCATGATTGCAGTGCCGTCCATGTTCACAGTTGCACCTAGTGGTACAGTAAAAGAAGCGACTTTGTTGTCTACGCCCATGCGGTTCTTAGCTGTTTCCATTGTTACTGGAATTGTTGCGTTCGAAGATGCCGTTGAGAATGCAAACATGATTGCATCTTCCATCTTACGTAGGAACGTAATCGGACTAAGACCTGTGAATCCTTTAAGCATCGCACTGTAAGTCACCAAGCCATGCAACAGCAAGGTACCTGCAAGTACTAAGAAGTATTCTGCTAGGTTCCAAATTGCACCTAAGCCAAGGCCAGAGAACAGTTTCGCCATTAAGAAGAATACGCCGTAAGGAGCAAGGTTCATTAGTAGCGCAACTAGCTTCATGATCACTTCGTTTAGATCGGAGAAAACTGCAGCGATACGCTCACCGGGTTTGCCCGCCGCACTGATTGCGATACCAAACAACACTGCAAATACGATAACTTGTAACGTTTTGCCCTCAGCCATCGCCTGAATAGGGTTGGTTGGGAACATATCGATGATTACTTGGCCCAGAGAAGGGGCATCCGCTGATTTGAAAGAGCTCGCAGCAGTAAGATCCGCACCAGCTCCAGGTTGGAACAGGTTACCGATAGTTAATGCTAGAGTGATGGCAACGGCAGTAGTACCGATATAAAGTGCAAGCGTTTTGCCACCCATACGGCCAAGAGTTGATAAGTCTTTAAGAGAACTTGTACCGCACACTAGTGAAACGAAGACTAGAGGTACAACAAGCATTTTTAAACTGGCGACAAAGATTTGCCCGCCTACTTCAAAGAGTCCGTTAACGATGTAGTTGTTAACAAATCCGCTGTCTGCAAAAAGGGATTGAATGGCGAATCCCGTTAATATACCTACGACCATACCGAGGATTACTCGACCAGTCAGAGACATAGGTTTCTTGGTATTCATTTAGAACACTCCTTATTATTTATAACTTTGATACCTTTTCAAAGTGAGCAGGAGATTAGCAGTCGGTTGTTCAAATCAAAAAACAAAAAATGAGTTTGGAATTATAGATGTGATCAAAATCACTGATAATTCCGTCAATTAAACAAAATTAAACAAAACAATTCACCACAAATTTACATTTATCGAGAGTTTTATACATGAGGCTGCCGTTTCAAAGGTAGTAAATAAGAAGAGATAATTTTCTTATCAATCTGGCCACCTTGATTAGGCCGAGCTAATAACGCTGTTTCAAAAGATTTGACGTCGATAACCACTTTTTAGCGTAAATGTTCTCTAACCATCTGTATTGAATTGGTTTTGTTTAACTTTATAAAAACGCCTCCCCGACACGCCTTTACAAAACTTTACGAATGCAAAGAATGTAAATTTAATGCAAATGGTAATAGTTATCACTTATATTCTCTCTCGGAATAATTCAGTGGTACCGGAAACGGTTCAGCGAGCACATCGAATAAATAACAAAGTGCTCGTCTAAAAGAATAAAAACGGAGTAAAGGACATGTTTTCAAAGAGCCCATTGGCTTTAGTGATCGGCGCAGTATTAGCTTCACCAGCAGTATTGGCAGAAACAGTAAAAACAGACGAGCATATGGTTGTTGAAGGTCGTGACTACGGTTACAAAGCCGACACGAACACAACAGCAATGCGCATGGAGGCGACTCAATTAGAGACTCCGGGACAAGTTTCAGTAATCGATGAGCAAATCATCGATGAACAGCGTGCAACAACGCTTGGTGACGTGCTTAAAAATGACGCGAGTGTAAGTGCTGGCGGTACAAGCCGTAACCGTGAACGTTTCTCTCTACGTGGTTTCTCGGTAGAAAGCTCTTCAGGCTTCCTTAAAAATGGCCAGCAACATTGGTCTCACTACCGCCAACCAATCGAACTGCTAGAGCGTGTTGAAGTACTTAAAGGGCCTTCTGGTCTTCTTTACGGTATTTCTGCACCAGGTGGTTTGATCAATATGGTAAGCAAGAAGCCAACTTATGATACGCAAGTAAGTGTTAGCCAAGATATTGGTTCTAATGACCATTCTCGTACAACGGTAGACGTAAGTGGCGCTTTGAACGACGCTGAAACTCTACGCGGTCGCGCGATTCTATCTAAAGAAAGCTACGGCTCTTGGAGAACTTATGGTGACGGAACTGAACCACAAACAGAACGTTTTGTTGGTGGTGTATTCGTCGATTACGATGTAACTGAAGACGTGACAGTTTCTGTTCATTACGACAAAACTAACGACGAAGGTAGCGTAGATTCTGGCGCTTTATACACGCTAGACGGCAACCGAGTAGGTAGCGACAAGCACATCTGGGATGCACAGTGGTCACAGATCGAGAATGATGTTGAGAATGTTGGTTTTGATATTGCTGCTAACCTGACTGACACATGGTCTTTAAAGACAGGTTTCAACTACCAAGATTTCGAACGTATCGATATGGAAAGCTACCCAAGCTTTAAAAATATGAACCCTGATGGTACGGGCACCGTGACTCAAGGCGGTAACTACCGTCATGATAAATGGCGTTTCAGAACGGCTTACGTTGATCTAACAACAACCGCTGATCTTGCGGGCACAGAGCATCAACTATTATTCGGTGCTAACTGGTTAGGCTACAGCTATTACCGTGGTATGGATCGCTTCAGCAGCGCTGAATACGCACCAGATGCAACAGTACCAGCGCCGTCAGTGGGTCCAACATCGCTAGGTAAGATGAGTACTTACGATACTTGGGGCTTCTACATCCAAGATTTGATTACTATTAATGATGAATGGCAAGTTCTTGCGGGCGCTCGTTTCGACCGTAAAGTAAGTGATGGCGTTGCAGAAGAAAACGTTGCACCTAAGCTTGGCCTGATTTACCACCCAGCATCAAACGGTAGTATCTACGCTTCTTACTCTGAAAGTTTCGAACCACAAGGCGTTGTTTCAAGCGGAAGCCGCAACTACACCAACGATGGTGAACTTCTTGACGCAGCAACGGGTGTTTCTTACGAAGTCGGTACTAAGTGGGAACTGATGGACGAACGTCTATTCGTTTCTGGTGCGGTATTCGATATTACCCAAGAAAACATCTCAATGGATGTAGAAGACACTTCATCAGGCGATTGGACGAAGACACAAGGTGGCGAACAAGTTCACCGTGGTGCTGAGCTAGCCGCACAAGGCTTTATTTCAGAGCGCTTCTCAATGTCTGGTTCTGCAATGTACTTAGATGCTGAAATCACGAACCATGAAACATATGAAGGTAACCGTCCAGTAGACGTACCTGAGTTTGCAGCAAGCGTTTGGTCTACTTATGCAGCGACAAACGAAGTGGATGTGAACCTAGGTCTTATCTACGAAGGTTCTCGTTACGGTGACAGTGCGAACACGTTCAAGAAAGACGGTTACGCTCGTGTAGATATGGGTGCTGCATACACGCTTAAGTACGACGATTCTCTTGATTTCGTAGCGCGTCTAACAGTAGAGAACGTATTTGATAAAGAATACCTAGCAGGCGGCGGTTCAACATCTTCAAACCACCAATTTGCTGAAGACGTAGTAATCGGCGAAGGCCGCAACTACATGGCGACTTTACAGGTAAAATACTAATTTGTTAGTAGGGTGCTATAGTTAGCCTAAATACTAAGGGGAAAGTTTCGGCTTTCCCCTTTCGTGATTCTGCTATTCAGTAAAAATATCCCTAGTAATGCGAGTGACTTTTAATGATAATGAGAGTGCTTATCAATAAAATTCATTTGACCTTCTTCTATAGTAAATGACTACAATTATGAATCTTTTAAAAACTAGCCTAGCGCTTGCCATCAGTTTGGTTGCAACGTCTTCTATGGCAAACAGCTTGGATCAAGCTCAATCAATTCAAAACAAGACCAATAACGCGTCGGCTTCGAGCCAAAAGGTTATTGATAAAAGCTCACAAGCGACTTTAATGCTGCAAGCTGAGATTGAGCGTCTGCAAGAAGAAGTGAAAAATCTAGAAATCTATCACGATCACCTTGCTGCATTGGTTGAAAGCCAGAATCAAGAAGCTCAGAGTATTGAAGGGCAGATCGACGAAATCAAATATACACGTCAAGGTGTCGTGCCTTTGATGTATCAGATGATTGATGGCCTTCAACAATTAGTTGAGCAAGATGTGCCAATCAGGAAAGAGCAGCGTCTAGAAAGAGTTGAAAAGCTGCAAGCAATGATGACTCGTGCTGATGTGAGTGATGCTGAGAAGTATCGTCGTATCCTAGAAGCTTACCAAATCGAGATGGACTACGGCATCAAGCTCGGTGCTTACCAAGGTCGTGTTGCATTGAGCAGCGACAGAACGATTGAAGCTGACGTGTTGCACTTAGGTCGTATCTCTTTGGTGGCTCGTAACCTAAATGGCAGCCAATACTGGTCTTGGAATCAAACACAAAATCAGTGGCAGGAGCTAGATTCTTCAATGAAATCTGAGCTAGATAAAGCTTACGACATTGCAAGCCAACAAGCGGCGCCAAGCCTAATTACTTTACCTGTTTCTCTAACTGTTGCGGAGGTTAAGTAATGAACTTAAAACCATTAGCAGCATTGCTTTGCATTACGTCTATTTCATTTTCTGCTTTCTCTGCATCAGACACGACGGCTCAGCTAGTTAATAAAGCAAAATCAGAGAGCCGAACTCAAGCTTCTCACAACGTAGTGCGTGAAGCTGATTTCAAAAAGACAGAACAAGAACTGAAAGCGATCAAAGCTCAGCTTGAAGCGAAACGTACCTCTATCCAAGGTGCGACAGATGTTCTGACTCAAACCTTCAGTGATAACGAAAACAAGCTTGCTCGCTTAGAAGAGAAGCTGCGTTTAGAAACCGGTAGCTTAGGCGAACTGTTCGGTGTCGTTCGTCAAAACGCAAAAGAACTCGGCGCAGAGTTTAGCTCAACCGTGAATAGTGTTGATCGTGCTGAACACACTGCAACTGTTGATCAAATCATTGATGCTAAATCACTGCCTTCAATGCCACAGCTGACCGGTTTGTGGATGAGCATGGTTGAGCAGATTCAAGCGAGTTCTGAGCTTAGCAAATCTCAAATTGCATTTATCAATGGTGAAGGCAACACACAAACTGTCGACGCTTATCGTTTAGGTTCAATCGGCCTAGTAACAGACCAAGGCTATGTTAGCTGGAACACTCAGCGTGAAGATGCGATTGCGTATCTGAAACAGCCATCGAATGGTCCAACTTTAGCATCGCTATCTACATTAGCGAATGGCGACGTGTCTAACGTGGTTGTCGATCCTTCTCGTGGGTTCATGCTAGAGCAACTAGCGCTAACACCAAGCCTAACTGATCGCCTTCAAGCGGGTGGTGTGGTTGGTAAAGTGATTCTTGGCTTGCTTGCAATTGGCTTAATCATCGCATTAGTTCGTGGTATTTCTTTGGCTATCGCTCGCCAGAAAATTCGCGCTCAACTTAAGAACCCAGAGCAAGCGGGTGATAACCCTCTAGGTCGTGTTCTTGCGGTTTACAACAAAGAGCAAAACCAAACCGTTGAAGCACTAGAACTACGACTTTTAGAAGCGGTAGTGGATGAACAAACTCACCTAGAGAAAGGTTTATCGATGCTAAAACTTCTAGCGGCACTTGCACCAATGTTAGGTCTTCTAGGTACTGTAACCGGCATGATCGAAACATTCCAAGTGATCACACAGTTTGGTAATGGCGACCCTAAAGTGATGGCGGGTGGTATTTCGATGGCACTGGTAACAACCGTACTTGGTCTTGTTGCAGCAATGCCTCTTCTATTAGCACACAACATTCTTAGCACTCAGGCTGAAAATATTCGCAATATTCTTGAGAAACAAGGTATTGGCCTTGTTGCTGAGCAGGCAGAAAAAACGGTTGAATCAAAAGCTGTGGTTTCACCAGTTGGGACTGCTGCGTAATGGATATTTTGTCGGGTTCTCTATTACCAGCGAGTTGGTTAACGAGTGACTGGCTGCTGTCTTTATCAAGCTTTATGGAGCAGGGCGGTTTCGTCCTGTGGTGGCTAGCGGCTGTCGTCCTAGTTTATTGGGTGCTTGTGGTTGAACGCGTGCTTTATCTTGCGTTCTACTTTCCAAAGCAGCGCCAAGCTTGGATTACTAAGTGGCATGAAAGAGAAGATCACTCTTCTTGGCATGCCAAAGCCATTCGTGAAGGTTGGTTGGGGCAAGCGAGTATCTTACTTAACCAAAACTTGAACTTTATTAAGCTGTTAGTCGCTATTTGTCCGATGTTGGGTTTGTTAGGTACCGTCACCGGTATGATCTCTGTTTTTGATGTCATGGCGACTCAAGGAAGCAGTGACCCTAAATTGATGGCTTCAGGTATCTCGTTGGCAACACTGCCAACCATGGCGGGTATGGTTGCTGCATTAGCGGGCATGTTTGTTCACGCTCGTTTAGCGAAAGTGTGTAACCGCTTAGAATTGAAATTAGAAAAATCTTTAAGGAGTCAACGATGAGACTCGGTCGACGTCATTCTAAAAACGAAGAGGCCCAAATAGACCTTACTTCGATGCTTGATATTGTATTTATCATGCTTATTTTCTTTATTGTGACCAGTTCATTTGTTCGTGAATCAGGGGTTGAAGTCAATCGCCCACAAGCGTCTAACGTAGTAAGCCAAAAGGATGCGGGCATCTTTGTTGCGATTACTTCTGCGAATGACATCTTCATCGATAAACGTGTTGTTGATGTTGAGCGTGTTCAAGCGACATTAGAACACTTGTTGCTAGAACAACCTGATGCTTCTTTGGTTATTCAAGCGGATGAACACGCTTACAACGGTACGGTTGTTAAAGTGATGGACGCCGCTAAAGGTGCGGGTGTTAAAAACATCGCGCTTGCTGCTGAAAAGCGATGATCTTGGAGGATCTTCATAAATGATTCGCCTATTTCTTGCTTTACCTCTAGCGGGTGCATTGGGCTTAGTTCTGTTTTCTTTTATGGCTTGGATGGTCGATAATGGCCACCAACGTTCACCAGACAACAGTGAGACGTTAAGTTTCAACATGGTCATGGTGGAACAAGAACAAGAAGTTCAAAGAAGACAACGTGCAGTCCCTGAAAAACCAGAAATGCCAGAGCCGCCACCAGAAGCGCAAACGTCTCAGTCACAAGCTGAAGTTACGCCTTTGAATTCGATGTCTTCACTGCCTTCTTTGGATTTGAATACATCGATTGACGGCCTAGCGATTAACGCTCCAACATTTTCTGATTTTGGGTCAAACCAACAGGCAATGCCTCTGTATCGAGTAGAACCTCGTTACCCAGCTAAAGCGCTGAAGCGTGGCGCTGAAGGCCATGTGATTATGTCTTTTACCATCGACGAAACGGGACGCCCAATTGACATTCAAGTCACTGACGCAAACCCACGTCGTATGTTTGAACGTGAAGCGATGAGAGCACTTAAAAAATGGAAATATCAACCGAAAGTCGTCGATGGAAAAGCGATAGCTCAGGTTGGTCAAACCGTGAAACTAGAGTTTAAGTTGGCAAAATGATGAAACAGATATGGATATTAGTGGGCTTGTTGTTAATGCCCCTTACAACACAAGCGCAAGAGCTGACCCAATATACTGCTATTCGTGTTCAAAAGGCGCATAAGCTTGCTCAAGATGAACAGGTTAAACAGGCGATTGACGTACTTGCAGGCTTGGAGCTTTCGAAAGGCTACGATAAAGCATACGTAGCTCGTATGCTGGGTGTGTTTTACTGGCAAGATGGCAAAACTGACGAGGCGATTAAGCAGCTAACTTATGCCGTCGATACGAATTTGTTAGTCGATGAACAAGCTTGGATAACGAAGCGTATGCTTGCTGATCTGTTATTAAATGATCAGCAGTTCAAAAACGCGCTTCCACATTACTATGAGTTAGTGAAAACAGCGCCAGAGGCAGAAAAGAAAGACGTGCTTTGGATGCGAATTGCACAAGCGGAATACCAAATCGAAAACTGGTCAAAAGTACTGGTTGCTATTGGTAATCGTGACAAGTTCAATGCAAAACCAGAACTGTCGCCTCTATCGCTAAAACTGGGGGCGCAACTACAGTTAATGCAGTGGAAGCAATCTATTCCAACACTGGAAAGCCTAATTGAACTTCAACCAGAAAAAGACAATTGGTGGCGTCAGCTTGTAGGCATTCAGTTAAAACTAGAGCGCAACCGTGATGCATTGAACACGCTAGCGCTAGCTGATCTACAAGGGGTTGATCTGAAGAACTCAGATCGCCGCTTGCTTGCACAGCTTTACGCGAAACGTGGTATTCCAGAGCGTGCAGCACAAGAAATTAGTAAGCTAGATGATGCGAACAGCGACGTTCAACTTCTCGCAGAGCAAGCAACTTACTGGCAGCTAGCTAAAGAGTGGGACAATGCGATTGAGGTGTGGACGTTAGCGTCTAAAAAAGACACTCAGTATCATTGGAATGTGGCTCAGCTATTGGTTCAGCAAGGTTACTACGACCGAGCTCTGGTTGTTTTAGACAAAGTGAAAGACAAAAACAAACAAGCCGATGTTGCGTTAGCGAAAGTGCGTTCATGGTACAAGTTAAAGAATCTTGATAACGCCCTTGCTCAAGCCAAGCGTGCGAACAACATTGAGCCATCTTCTGAGGCAAAAGGCTGGATTAAATACCTGACTCAGCTTAGAACGGTAAGTGATAAAGGAAACGTCTAACCGCTCATCGCAAACAGAAGACAAGAACAGCGCATAAGAAACAAGAAAAGCAAAAGGGTGTCATTTGATCGTTCAAATGACACCTTTTTTAATTTAGGCGACTTAAGCCCACCTTGGGACTTTAGCTCATCTAACGTTATTGTTCGATTGGACTGGATTGACTAAGGCTCGCACATCGTGCCACTAAGCGTTGCACTTTGAATTGCGCCACTGGTGTTAGCAACCCAGTTAATGGTGCAGTCACGATAAGGGTTCTTAAAGGCATGTAAAGTGTAACCATTATCTAGTGGTTTCTTCGTCTCAACCCAAGCATAGTTTCGAGATGCCCAAAAGCTGATAGGACGTGAGCGTTCGGTTAGATACTGCTCTTGTGCATCGGTTATGTCTGAACCGATGTATTCTTGGACGTGCTCTTCTGTACTGCTCATTTGGCTACTGCACGCTGTTACGAGCGTTGTAAAAGCCAAAACAATAATACGCATTTCAAAATCCCTTTAAGCCTAATTAGCTATCGTTAAATCGGTTATTCGTCTGTATTTAACAAACCGCATCAACCGAAGAGTCCGCCGTTTGTGTATGATCTTCAAAATGATCCAAAGATCAAATAGCTCTGAAGGTTAATAGTTACGAAGCTTAAATAGCTCCAACTTTCATTCCTTAAAGCTACAACTGCTACCTTAAACCAACCTCAATCAAGCATGTTGATATTGAGATTTTTTGAGGTTTGACCTTACTATCGATGACCTCAAATACAAGCTATCCATTCCCTTTAGTACAAGTTAGCAAGAATATGCATACAGTACGATTACTTCCCATGTAATGTTATGTAAATTTCCTTACGCCGCTCGGCAAACGTAAACAATGTAAATTGAATGCCAATACGAATGATTATCAACTAAATTGACGCCATAAAATTTATAGGTATTGGTTTGTATGTCGTTAAAAAGTAGGGCGGTTCAATCATGGGCTCGTCGACTTCATGTTTATATTTCAATGGCACTTCTGTTCGTTGTTCTTTTCTTCTCAGTGACAGGTATCACCCTGAATAGACCTGAGTTATTTGAGTCAAGCCAACCCAATATCCAAAACTCTACGTTAACGCTTCCTACGAGTTTGTTCACGATCCAAGACGGGCGATTAAAAGTCGACGAAAGTGCCTTCGAAACATTCCTGTTTGAAGAGGCCAATTTATCCGGTGTTCCTTCTGGTTTAGACATCTACGCCGAAATTGAAGACGGTGAGTTGCTGATCGGTGAAGTGTCCATGGACTTCAAAGGACCAGGTTACAACGCATCTGTGTTTGTTGACGTGACATCTGAAATGGTCGAGGTCGAAACCACGAATTACGGCGTGATTGCCCTGTTGAACGACCTACACAAAGGTCGTAACAGCGGTGAGGTCTGGAAATGGTTCATCGATATCACTGCACTACTGATGGTCTTCTTTGTACTTACCGGCGTGTGCTTACTGTTACCTAAGAAAAAAACACTCAATACCTCCATTAAATGGACGGTGTTTGGGTCTGCAATCTCACTTGCTATCTATTTTGTCGCCGTACCTTAACCCTTAATTAGTTTGATGAAGCGGTTTGATGAATCAGCTTGAAGAACGAATTAAAGGTTAAACGGATTTAAAAGGTTGTTAAACATGAAAAAAATAAACTGGAGCAAGGCGCTTCTTGCTTTATCACTTTTGCCAAGCCTAGGTATGGCACAAGCGATTTCTGATACGGCAAAACTTGATGTGAGCTTCGAGCTTCCAAAGATTGATACCTCTATGTATGCGCGTCCTTATGTGGCGGTGTGGGTCGAGAACAGCGAACGAAAATCAGTGAAAACCATTGAGCTTTGGGTCGGTAAAGATGAATGGCTGAAAGATCTACGCAGCTGGTGGAGAAAAGTTGGACGTTACGATCGTGAGCTCGTTGACGCTGTAACATCCGCTACGCGTCCAGCTGGCAAGTACCGTTTCGTTTGGGATGGTAAGAGTGATGATGGCCAAGCACTAGAGCAAGGCGAATACACGGTTCATATCGAAGTTGTTCGTGAACACGGCGGCCGTAACTATCTTCGTCAAAAAGTCTCACTCACAGATTCAAACGCTTCTTATGAGCTAAAGGCAACAGAAGAGACGGGTGAAATCACACTGAATTACGTCGCTAAATAGACAACGCAGTAGTGAACACCGATTGGTTTAAGAATCAGAACAGAATCGATAGTAGTCATCGTAGGCTCAGATTGAGCGACACGGCTAACAATTATAAATAATGGAATGAACATGATGAAACAGACAAAAATAAAGGCACTTGCTCTAGCGGGTGTTATCGCGTTCGGCCTAGCGGCTACGACAACAGCACAAGCCCACCCACGCTGGATTTTGCCATCACACTTTACCGTATCGAAAGAAGGCGGTGATTGGCTAACGTTCGACGTGACTGCGTCTCACGGTACGTTTGTTTTTGATAAGCCTGCAGGCAGCGAAAATGCACATGTCATCATGCCTGATGGCCGTAGCGAGCGTCCAAACTTTGTTGTTCGCGGTAAACGTCGTTCAATCTTCGATTTCTACTTCGAAGAAGAAGGTACACACAAAGTTGCGATTAACAACCAGCCATCTTACTACACACAGTACAAAGCGGGCCGTCGTGACACTGTGAAATGGATCAAAGCAAACAAAGCGGAACGTGACTCTGTACTTCCTGAAAAATCACGTGACGTGGTAACACAAATCAGCTTCACTCGTGCTGAAAGCTACATCACAGTAGGTAAGCCAACGGATTCAGTATTCAAAATTGAAGGGAAGCTTCTAGAAATGAAGCCTGTGACACACCCTTCAGACATCGTTGAAGGCGAACCAGTCACGTTCCAATTCTTCTACAACGGTGAAATTCAAAAAGACGTGAAAGCTGAGATCACTCGTGAAGGCACGCTTTACCGCAACCACCAAGAACAGATTGATGTAGTGAGCGACGAGAACGGCGAAATCACGTTCACTCCAGATGTAGCGGGTCGTTACGTAATGAAAGCGAACTACAAAGGTGAGTTGATTGACAACCCACTGGCAGACAAAGCAAGCGCGAACGTTCACCTAACGTTCGAAGCACTGCTTCAATAGTCTGTGATGTCGGGGCTAGATCCCTGATTAAGCAACCAAAAAACTTAAGGGCTCATTTGAGCCCTTTATCGCTCAGTTTACTACTGAGAATTTGCAATGTGGCTAGGGTACGAACCATGACAATAAAAACAAAACTAAAATCGATAATCACTCCATGCTTGGCTCTGGGACTTGGTTTCGCTGCATTACCTGCGCAAGCACACTTTCCATTGATGAGCTGCTGGTTTGAAGGCAAAACTGTGGCTTGCGAAGCGGGCTATTCAGACGGTAGTAAAGCGATTGATTACGCGGTTGAGATGTATGACTACGAAGACAACTTGATTGCAAAAGAGATGACGGATAAGCGCTCCATTGTTGAGTTTCCAAACCCTGACACTGAGTTCTACCTTGTGTTTGATTCAGGCCACGAGTTTCCTGTTGAAGTAGACGTTGTTGAGATCAGCGAAAAATGATGATTCAAGGCGTACGTGCTGACACGGGCGGCAGAGAAGGCAAATGGGTAGGACTGATCATTGTGTTCATTCTGAGCTTTGCCACGGTTGCTATCCCATTTCATCAAGCTGAATCGCATATCAAAGCGGTACTTGATCATCAAATCTTAGTGACCGATGTCGAGCAAGAAAACTTGGCGATGTTATCAGAGCTTCGCTTGGCTCATGAAGAGATTCGCGACCTGCGTATGGACTCAGACGGCGAATGGCCAAGTGTTGCGTCACTTAAAGATGAATGGGTCGCGCCATTTGTTGAAGACCAGAGTTGGAAGCGTAAAGGTTCTCATACTTGGGTACTGGACGAGCGTGGTTATTATTTTTCTACTCCAAGTGAACAAGCTACGCCAACCGACCATGGCTTCGTTGACTCCTTTATTTTGAACGCCAACAGCGTTTCTCCTGAAATCTGGATTTACCTGGGTGGCGTAGCAAGTCAACCGACTAGTTTTGATGAGAACACACTTGAATCTGCTGGCTGGAAAATGGTCGTCAATGAATCAGAAGTTGAGCAGCATGATGCTTCTTCTCATTAAACAATCCGGCTTATAAAAATGCTCACTAATAATAAGAGAATTACTATGCGAATTATGACTCTATTGATGTCGTTATTAGCGGTGTTAATGGCACCCAATGCATTGGCAAAAGAATACAAGATCGACAGCGATAAGCTGACGATTGGCATAACCCTTCAGCCTTACTACAGCTACGTAAAAGCCGTGGTGGGTGACAAAGTGAACATCCTTCCTTTGGTTGATGCTGGCTTTAATCCGCATAACTACTTGCCACAACCGAACGACTTGAAGCGATTGAGCCAGATGGACGCTATCGTGGTAAACGGTATTGGCCATGACGACTTCGCACTTAAAGTAATCTCAGCTGCGCAACGTGATGACTTAGTGGTGATCGAAGCGAACAAAGAAGTGCCTTTACTTCCCGCATTAGGCCAATCTGTGGGTCAAGGCGCGGTGAACCCGCACACGTTTGTTGGACTTTCGACAACAATTCAAAAGGTTTACACCATCGCGAGTGAAGTCTCTAAGCTCGACCCAGACAACGCGGCTTTTTATCGTAAGAATGCACGTAAATACGCAAAGCAATTTCGCTTTATGAAGCGCGATGCGATGTTGTCATTAGGTGAGTTAGATACTTCAGGTATGAAGGTGGCGACCACGCACAATGCGTATGGCTACATCCTTCAAGAATTTGGTGTGGATGTTGCGGCGGTGATTGAGCCTGCACACGGTGTTGAACCAAGTGCGAGCCAGTTGCAAGAAACGATCGAAAAGATCCGCGCATCGGGCATTGATGTTCTGTTCTACGAGCTAAACATGCCAAACCGTTTTGTTGACACGATTGAAGCGGAAACGGGTGTTCAGCTTTACCGTTTCTCTCACATGACGCATGGCGAATATGAAGACGACAAAGTCGAAGTTGAGATGAAGAAGAATCTCGAGACGTTGATCGAAGCAATGAAATTTGCGGCTGCGAACCAAGCTAAAAGCGGGAACGCATAATGCTAGGTCCATCGATTTCAATCAATCAACTCGGTCTGCAATACGACAACAACGTCATTCTTGACGATATCTCACTAGAACTTAAAGCGGGTGAGTGCCATGTAATCATGGGGCCAAACGGCGGTGGTAAAACTTCTTTGCTGCGCTCTGTTCTTGGCCTTACGCCTTTCTCTGGCCAAATTAATATCCACTGGCCAGAAAAGCAGAGTATTGGTTACGTACCTCAAAAAGCGACCTTCGAGTCTAGCTTGCCTTTGACGGTCATGGATTTCGTACTGCTTAACCAAACGCGAATCCCATTGTTTTGGCGTCGTAAATCTAAGCAATTGGATCTTGCACTCGCACAATTAGATCGCGTTGGTATGGCGACTCGTAGTGACCGCCGCATGGGACAGTTATCGGGTGGTGAGCAGCAACGCGTGCTGTTTGCCCAAGCGCTATTAGATAACCCAAGTCTACTGGTGTTGGATGAACCAACCACGGGTATGGACGAGCAGGGCGTTCGTTATCTTGAATCGCTGATTCGTGAATGTGTTAATGAAGGTCGTACGATTCTTGCGGTACACCACGATGTCACGGCAGTGCGTCGACTCGAAGCGAACGTACATGTTGTGAATCGATTCTTGGTTGATAGTGGCCCACACGAAAAAGTTTTACATCCGAGCAAAATTGAGAGCTTGTTTCAGCACTACAGCAGTGGCTCTGCCATGACCAAATCGAAGGAGGTTGCGTAATGGATTGGTTACGACAACTTGCCATTAGTGGCGTGGAAGCGGGTTGGTTATCAGACAGCTTCATGTATGCGTTCATGGTGAATGCTCTGGTTGCCGCGTTGTTACTGGGCCCGTTACTAGGTGGCCTCGGTACTTTGGTGATTGCTAAGCGTCTGGCTTTCTTCTCTGAAGCGGTAGGCCACGCGGCATTAACTGGTATCGCTATTGGTGTGTTGCTTGGCGAGCCACCAGAAAACCCAATTATTGGTCTGTTTAGCTTCTGTATGATCTTCGCGCTGCTTCTTCATTTTGTAAGAAATAGAACCAACGTGCCATACGATACCTTAGTTGGTGTTTTCCTTGCGCTAGCGTTAGCGGTGGGTGCAGCATTGCTGATGTACGTAGCGCGCAAGATCAACATCCACATGCTTGAGAACGTACTGTTTGGTTCGATTTTGACGGTAACAGACCAAGACTTAGCGATTCTCGCAGGCAGCTGCGCGATCATTATTTTGCTCTTGATACCGACGTTCAACCGTATTCTTCTAACCTGTATCAGTCCTGATATTGCCAAGGTTCGTGGTTATAACACCAGTTTCTACGACTACTTGTTTGTCATGATGATCACCTTAGTGACGATTGCAGCGGTGAAGATTGTGGGTGCGGTACTCGTTGGAGCGTTATTGCTGATACCCGGTGCTACCGCTCGTTTGCTGACAAAACGCATGGGCAGCTTTGTTTTGCTGTCGGCATTACTGGCAACGGTCGCGTGTTTAGTTGGAACCGTCTTACCTATGGAATTGAAACTACCAGTACCTTCGGGCGCTTCAATCATCATCGTTTCTGCAACATTTTTCCTAGCGGCAACGCTATACCGAATTGTAAGAAAGGCATAATCATGACCTCTTTAATGAATCGTATCTCAAGCTCAGTGAAGGCAACGACTCAAGTGGGCGCACTAACTAGCTTATTGTTGGCTGGCTCAATGGTGTCTATCAGTGCTAATGCCAAGGATATCCTCACCAGTACGCCTGTGACTTATGCTTTGGCGACAGAGCTAACCAAAGGTACAGACATTACCACCGAATATCTGCCACCAAAACGCTACGGCATTGATCGTCTGCCAAATTGGTTTGGTACAAAGGGTGCAAGCAAAGTGCTTCAATCCGGCGAGAAGGCGACCGTAGCATTAACGTTGTCATCCATTTGGCAAGCTGACCCTACATTTGTTTACGCAAGACAGGGCAATATCCGTTTGGTTGAAGTGGATGCGGCTCAAGCGATCACACCGCGTGCTCAAGGTGTTGCCGCGCTGACGTTATCAAATGGCGATGTGTCTAAATACGCATGGTTAAACCCAACCAACTTAACGCGCATGGCGGCGATTGTTGCTGATGACTTTAAGTTATTGTGGCCAGTGCAAGCTGAGACCATCGATAGCAACCTACAGCGTGTAATGCTTGATGTGCGTGAACTGATTAACAAACAACAAGCGGTGTTATTGGATAACGACGTAGATTCAGTCTTGTTGCTTTCAGAAAGCTTGGAAGATTTCGCTTCAGGTACTCAACTGTTTGTTGAAGAGCGTATGTTCAAAGCTGAACTGGAATGGACAGAACAAGACAAAGCCAAACTCAAAGCGACGTTTTCAGAAGACGATGCACTATGGTTAGTCACAGCAAAAAAGCCAACTAACTTAATTAAGTCTTTAGTACCTAACGAGCGTATCTTAGTGGTTGATTCCGTTGACCGTTGGGGACGAGCGGGGATTAATGCAAAAGCGCCGTTTGCACGCTGGGAAGTTCAGCCTTTCAAAGGTTAAGTGGCTAAAGCAAGTTAGCTAAAAACCAGCTCGCTCAAAAAATACGATCAAAAAAGCAGCCCAATTAGAGGCTGCTTTTTTTGTTCTTGCCTGTTGGCTCTGAAAAGAGTATCAGACAAGAGAACTGCGAGTTTACAACTTACTCTGCAGCTTTTGTCTCTTCGGCTTCAACAGTCGCTTCAACTGTGCCTTCAGCTTGCTCTTGAGCGGCTTTAGCCAGTTCTTCAGCTTCCATTTTTGCACGGTCAGCTTTAGAAATGTAGCGAGGCTTGTTGCTACTATGCAGTTTAGAATTCGCCTGTTTCTGCTTCTTTTTTAGAATTTGATTGATTTTTTTCTTACGGTTCATTGCTGCATAGCCTTGTATTTAGTTTAGGCGGTGGAGGATAATCATTTTAGCTCTAGAACTCAATATTTACATGGTATTCAGCAAGGAAAAGATCACTATGCAGGCCGTCGAGACCGAACGTTTACGATTAAGAATGATCGCGCCTCAAGATGCGGCGTTTATTCAACGATTATACAGCTCAGAAGATTTCCTGCGTTACATTGGTGATAAGGAAATCAACGACTCTGAAAAGTCTGTCGAGTACATCGAAAACAACATTCTTAAGATGCACAAAGAGAAGGGTGTCTGTTTGTTGATGGTTGAAATCAAGGATTCTTCAACGCCAATTGGTATCTGCGGACTAATAAAAAGAGACACCTTAGAGTCGCATGATATTGGCTACGGGTTTGTTCCAGAGGTGTATGGTCAAGGCTTTGCCCAAGAAGCAGCGGAGGCAATAATTGAACAAGCTAAGCAGAATGCTGATATCGATCATTTAGTCGCCATCACCACCTCTGATAACATTCGAAGCATCGCACTGCTAACTAAGTTAGGTTTTGTGTTTGAGCGAATCGAAGACGTATTAAGTGAAAGCGTTAATCTCAACCTATACGGTTTATCTCTGGACAATTAATCATGTTTCAACATAACAACATTCTACAAGGCGAACTCGCAACGGAGTACAAAACCGTGATTGCGATGGTGCACATCTACTGTAAAGATCACCACGGTGCAGTGCGTCAGAATGGCGCGTTATGTGAAGAGTGTGAGCAACTGTTACGCTATGCCGAAACGAGACTTGACCGTTGCCCTTATGGTGAAGCCAAACCGACCTGCAATAAGTGTCCGATCCATTGCTATAAGCCCGATCCTAAAGAGCAGATGCGTTTAGTGATGCGCTATGCTGGGCCAAGAATGTTACTCAAGCATCCGATTTTAGCGATCAGACATTTGATACATGAAAAGCGAAAAGTGCCTGAGAAGCCGCTGCCGAATGTGTCGAACCGCCATATCCGAATGAATAAGAAGTAACTTACGTTTTAAAGTGGTTGCTGAAGAAACGAAAAAGGTCTGATTTCTCAGACCTTTTTGATGTAGATACGCTTCTATCTCAGCTTGAATGTTGCCTATGCCGCTTGAGGCTCGTCGTAGGTCACTGTGAGGTTGTTGATCCAGCGTCGGCTTAGGTAGCGATGAGAACAAATTGCCAGTTTCACCACTTCTTCTACCAACATCAAACCATAGATGTATTTGAAATCCCATCCAGCGACAAACGCGCCGTAAACACATACTGGAATACCCACCATCCACATCGCGATGAAGTCCATACGCAGGCAGAAAGCATTATCGCCACCAGCGCGAATGATACCGTTGATGATCACCATGTTCAGCATACGAATCACCACAGCAAAACACATAATGGTCATTGCAGGTGAAGCGAGTGGGTAAAGTCCATCTGTAGAAAGATTCAGCCATGTTAGTACATGCTCTTTGCCCATAAACAGTAGCAATCCAACAACCGCGCCAAATCCAACGACGGCTTTAATGAAGGTCAGCCCCATACTCATTGCGTCATCAAACTCATCACGGCCTAATGAATGACCAAGCAACACTGAACACGCTACCGAGATACCAAAGAAAATCGAATAACACAACGATTCAAACGGTGCGAGCATAGAGAACACGGCAAGTTCCGTTGTGCCCATGTGGCCGAAGATCATTTGGTACGCCATAGTGCCCATTGCCCATAACACGGCATTCATCATTAGTGGCAAAGCAATACGACGGTAAGACAACCATAATGATGGACGATGTGGTGAGCTAGGCGTGGTTAACAACCAGTGTTTACGCATGCGCATGTAGCTATACATCAAGCCGACTTGAATTGCGCGAGCGAGTGTCGTCGCCAATGCTGCACCTGCTACGCCCATAGCAGGAATACCAAAGGCACCTTTGATTAGAACGAAATTAAGCGCAATGTTGAGTGCAATGGTCACCGCGCCCAATAGTAGTGGAGTTACGGTGTCACCTGAAGAGCGCATGCTTGCTTCTACTACGACAACAATGTGAGTCAGTAGTAGAACAGGGAAGCCATACCATAGGTAAGTCGCGCCAAGTTCAATCACGGTTTGATCGCTGGTTTGCAACATCATTAAAAACTGAGATCCAAGAGTGATGATTGCAGTAACAGGCAACAGAACTTTTAAGCCAAACACCATCGCGATAGATGATACTGTTCGCGCGCTTTTTCGGTCGTTCTTTCCCCAGTATTGAGCGACTAATGTTCCGTTTGCTGAGGCCAACCCTGCCATAATCATAATAGCAACGAAGTGCCATTTTGATGCAATTCCCACAGCCGCAGCTGCTTCCATACCATAATCACTGACCATTAATACGTCAGCAAGGGCAAGAATAGCGACAAGTGCACTTTGCAAAGCAACAGGTAAACCTAGTTTAACGATACGAGGTAAGATGCTCTCTGGCTTGTTATTCATAGATGAGTTAGGGTTGATGTTAGTTGTCATAAGCTCTCCGATTTATGGCAGAACTATAGTGATTTGAGCGAAGTAACAACATGTTTAAAAAACAACAAAACCTGTGCGAATCCGTCATTGATTCAATGAGACCAAAATCAACTTGGCATGATGATGTTTTTCTCGCTGAAGAGTGCAAAGAACGTTTTTTGACCGTCGAAGATATTCCAGAGATGAAAAGCTTTGGTGTCTATATGGGCGGTATGGCGAAGCTATATGATGGCTACTGGGTTGAGCGCGAATCCGTTAATGTTCATACGTTGATTTTCACTATGGAAGGTGGCGGCATTCTAACAACCGCAATATCGGTACAAGCGATTACGCCTTATACACTCGTGGTGCTTCCTGCTGAAACCCCATTTCGTTTTGAACTCGATCCTCAATATAATTATTGGAAAATGGCGTGGATGTTGACGCCTGACACTAAGCAGTGGCAACACATAGCAAGTTTAGGACAGGGGATTGTGCCTTTTGGAGAGTGTGAGCAGATCTGGTCATTAATGAACTTGGTTTACTTTGAGATAGGCGGCAGAGCCAGTTACCGTAAGTTACTCTTGAGTGAAATTATCCGAACCTTGACGGGGTTTGAGCCTAAGTCGACCAGTACCACTGCACGTGTTCAAGCGCTCTATAATGAGATTGAAAGTAGTCTGCACCAGCCATGGACAGTGGCAGGGATGGCCGAAAGAGTGTTCATCAGTGAAGAGCAACTCAATAGAGTCACCAAGACGCTATTCAACCTCTCACCACGCAGTAAATTGATTCAATTACGCATGGATAAAGCCACCAGTCTGCTGAAATATCAAGATTGGTCAGTCTCTATGATTGCTAATCGCTTAGGCTACAAAGATCCTTATAACTTTTCGCATCGTTTCAAAAAGCATTTCGGTTTGTCACCCAGTAAATATCGAAAGAGCCATCGACTTCCTGGTTAGCCTTACATGTTTCCTCGATCAATTACGCAAGATCAAACTTTTCAGTAATATTACTGTATTGAGCTATCTATCAATTTAGTATTTTTGCTCTATTCGATAGTATTGGAAATATCTCAGAAGACGACTGCTTATGCAACATGAGGAATTAATGCAACAAGTTATCAGCGAGACGGATGATTTAGATCTCCCGTCAAAGCTCATTTTAAACAACAAAGAGTTTCGTTCAGGCACTAAAATCGTACGTAAGCAGGGCTGTGGTTCGATTGTAGGAACGCTTTCAGGGCCTCACCGTAAAGTACTTTTTTATCTTTATCAGAACAAAGGCCAAGTAGTCAGTAAGCAAATTTTGAAGCGTGTAGGTTGGGCCGGTAAAGCGGTGACATGTGCTTCTGTATTGGTGGCTATTTACGAGATCAGAAGAGTTCTTGATTGTCGTTGTATTCAAACCGTTTCTAACGAAGGGTATGTTATGGCGGACTAAATAATCCTCTATTTATATCCTGTTAATATCTTAATAATAAAAATTTAATCTCTTTACCGTACGAATTCCATTGATTATCGTCAAATCTAAAACGTCCAGTTATAAGCGACGTTATATAAATACGACTGAATCTGACTTTGTCGCTGGCTATATAGTAAGGGAATGATACAAAAATGGACTCTTATCCTGTAATAGAAACGAACCACTCTGAAAACAACGTAATACTTGAATTAAACGGAAAAATTGTTGAACTCAACACCAAACTTATTCGCAATGTAGAGAATGGCTACGTACTGGCTACCATGCCATTGGCGTACCGAAAGATCATTTTATTTATGAATCGACATCGAGGTGAATTGTTCAGTGTTGGTCAATTAAAGAAGATTGGCTGGGAAAGTGAAAAAGTAACTAACTCTTCGGTGATTGTTGCGATATCTGAAATAAGATCATTATTCGGAGATGGACTAATCATTACCATTACTGGTGAAGGTTACGTATTTCAACCTTAACGTTCAGAGGTAATTGATTTTATTTTCTGATTGTTGATGTTTATTGTCGTTATTTCCTCCAGACGACATAAACAAAAAGGGCCCTTCGTTTAGATATAAAATCTTAACTCGGAGCCCTAATGACACGCATCTGGTGTCTGTCTATTTAAGCTTACTCGCCTGCAATCTGTAGGTGAGAGCGCTTTAGGCTAGCAATCAACATGTAGATCGTTGTAGCAAGTAGAGACGCAAACAGGTAAGTGAACAATCCTGCTTGTGAATCCATAAAGCTGTCTGCAACGATTGGTCCCGCAACAGAACCGATGCTGTAGCAAAGTAGCATGATTTGAGTCACTGACACCAAGTAGCTTGGGTCAAGGTTACGGCAACCCAAGTTAATCGCGATTGGGTATAGCGCAAATGTCGCCATGCCTAATACGAACAAGCTCATGCCTAGTACGTAGAAATCGTGATTGATAGTCAGCACACCAATGCTTGCAACCCCTAGCAGGCAGAACAGAGCCATTAATAATACTTGTCCTACGTGGTGAGATAACCAAGTCACCATCGGCTGTACAGCCATGCCGCCCATGATAACCAAAGCCATCAAACCACCAATGTCTTCGTGTGCAATGTTACGTTGAGCAAGTTCAACTGGCATCAAGCCGTAAATCGCACCTAGCGTTAATCCGGACACAATGCAGCCAATTAGCGCGCTGTGGCTTAATTTGCTGATCTGCTTTAAAGACAAAGATTGCGCATCGTGGATCTGTGGTGGAGTTGCTTGTCCGTACATCAAAACAATGATCGCACCAAACAGAAGGGTGAACATTGCGATGAAAGGTACGCCACCAGTAATACCTAAGTAACCGATACCAAGCTGACCAACTGCAGAACCGCCGTACAGTGAACACATGTAGATAGCGAGACGCTTTGCGCGTTGTGACTCGTCACCGCTCATTAGCCAAGACTCTACAATCACGAAGATACCTGCAACCGCCACACCAGCCACAAAGCGAGCTAATAGCCAAACTGCTTGATGTGGGATCAATGGCAATACAAGGATCGTTGCGATGAACACACTCAATGCGATGACAAACGCGTCTTTGTGACCAACACGCGCAATGGCACGTTCAATCAATAATGTACCAGTCAGTAGACCTGCATAGAATGCACTCGCCAACCAACTCGATAGATCTTTGTCTAAGCCATACTCAGACAGCATTAATGGTAATGAACTCATTAAGTAGCCTGAAGCTATCGCGTAAAAAGACAATGCAATAACAGGAACCGTTATGCGAGTTGTTGGTTGGATGTTGTCCAATGCAGGAGCCTCTGATAGTAAAAGAAACGATGAATTTTCCGCGACTATGGGGGAGAAACTGGATTGGGTAAAACGAATAAAAATGGTCGTTAAGATAAAAGAAATTTATCAACTAACGAAACTAAAATACCGATGCGAGATTTGGTCATTTCACGAGATTTTATGTGGTCAAAAAGCCGTTAACCCCTTGTTCATTGGCTATTTAATTAAGAGGGTGAAAACAAATTTATTTGTAGCGTTGAAATTAAATTTGAAGTGCAGTTTACGATAAGAGCGCTTCTTTTCGGTATTGGCGTGGCGAGTTACCACTCCACTTACGAAAGGCATGACGAAAGTTAGCGCTATCAGAAAAGCCAACGCGTTCAGATATCTCTTCAATACTCATTCGAGTTGAAGAAAGGTAGTGCCGGGAAAGGTGAAAGCGAACATGGTCAAGTATCTTCTGATAGCTCGTATCCGCTGCTTTCAGGTGACGACGCAAAGTTCGAGAAGACATGCCCAGTTCTGAAGAAATGGATTCTATCGAAGGGTAACATCCTGGCCTTTCAATCAGCATCTGGGAGACTTTCTCTTTGAGGCTGGTGGGTGCGCTGACTTTTGCCAACATGTCATCACACGATTTTAAGCACATCTGTAAAGTGATGGTATTGGCGGTAGGAAGAGACGAATACAAGGTGGTTGCGTCGAACTCCCATTCAAGACGGTCACTATTGAACTCAACCGGGCATCGGAAAATCTCTGTGTATAGATCGCCGTATTCAGGTTTTGGATAGGGGAAGCGGATCACCTGAGAAGGAAAGGGCTGTTGCAAAACTTCTTCACACAAACTGTGTATCGCCGCAAACCAATATTCACAGCAAAAGGGCAGCAAAGAATCGAGTTCGATAAGTTGCTCTGCGCGAAAGTAACCAATGTTGTCTTCTACAGACATGGTTTTCCTGAGGACAGGGCCAGCAAGTTGCAGATACTTGAATCCGATTAAAAAGGCATCGAGTAGTGTCTCGCTGCTAAACACCGCATAACCGAGCACGCCAAAGTCGCTGAACCTGGCTTGTTGGCCGACTTTAAGCCCCAATCCGTCTTCGTTAGAATTCGCTAACGCATTACTGAACACAGCAAGCTTTTGCGCCAAAGTGATGTGTGTATCAGGTGTGTTGAGTTGGAGGGCATCGATGTTACTGCCTTCAAGCAACTCTTCGATACTCAGAGCAGGCGACAGGTAACGATGCAGCAACTGAAGATCCAGAATGCCGAATGCTTGCATATCGGGTTCGTAAACTGCGGTGTATTCCATAAGCTGCCTCTTGTTGAATATCGATATCTTAACCGAACTTTTAACATTTACGCCTGTTGCTTGTTCTCACTTTCGCAAGCTTGTTCCAAATTTTGGTTTATGTGTGCAAGGTTTTATTGGGCTTGCGCAGGCTGTGTCCGAATATCACCGGTTTTTGTCTTTTTGAAACCTGTTCGAAATGTTATCAAAATGTTGTAATTTATTGGGCTGCACATTGGAGCGTCACCAACATTTTGCTCAATAACGACTCTTATCTACATGACACACCAATGTGCAGGCTCGTGATGACAAGAAAGACACTTATTACAACGATTAGAACGTCTACGGTGACCGTCACAAACAGGTCTTAGCCGCATAAGGAGATCATGGATGCACAATCTTGCTGTTAATTTGGAGCGTAGCGCTTCGCTTTTTCCAACTAAAGCCGCTCTGCGTATGGGATCGGATGAAATCAGCTTTTCTCAGTTAGAACAACTTTCTGGAAACGTGGCTGCTAACTTGAAAAGACTTGGGTTGCAGAAGGGAGATAAGGTCGCATTGTCATGCCCGAACGTGACTTACTTTCCGATAGCCTACTACGGGATTCTAAAAGCGGGCTGTGTAGTCGTGCCTTTGAACGTGCTATTTAAGGCCAGAGAGATCGCTTATCACCTTAATGACTCGGACGCGAAAGCCTATTTATGCTTTGAAGGCAGTGAAGAGCTTCCGATTGGTAGCTATGGTTTACAAGGTTTTGAGCAGGTAAATCACTGTGAACATTTTATCAAGATGCCTATTCCAATAAGTGCAGGCATTAGTCCGGAAAGAAATGAGCAGTATGAGTCAATAGCCGATTGGTTAGAACAACCTTTGGCTCCTTTTGAATCTGTGGCTTGCCATGGTGATGATACCGCTGTGATCCTTTATACCTCTGGCACGACGGGTCAACCTAAAGGGGCAGAGCTTTCCCACACCAACATGCAGACCAATGCGATGTCGTCACAGTATCTAATGAGATTGGAATACAGCGACACGACAATGGCCACACTTCCTCTGTTCCACAGTTTCGGCCAGACAGTGATGATGAACGCGAGTGTGTTAACGGGCTCCACCATGGTCTTGATTCCACGATTTGAACCATCACTGGTTATCGAACAGATCATTAACCATAAAGTCAGTGTCTTTGCTGGCGTTCCTACTATGTACATTGCGCTTCTTAGAGCCGGAGAAGAGTCATTAGAGCGCTCTGAACAGGTTAAACATAGCTTGAGGTTAGGTGTTTCTGGTGGTGCGTCTATGCCGCTTGAGGTCATACGACAGTTTGAGTCTCGTTTTGAATTACCAGTCTTAGAAGGTTATGGGCTCTCGGAAACGGCGCCAGTTGCGACATTTAACCATATTGATGGCGATCGTTTGTCGGGTAGTGTCGGTCAGCCTTTATGTGGCCACCTCATCAAGATTACTGATATACAAGGCAACTCTGTCGCTATGGGTGAACTGGGCGAAGTCTGCATTAAAAGCCCAAGCGTGATGAAAGGCTATTATCAAAGGCCAGAGGCGACAGCTGAATCCATTCGTGATGGTTGGTTCTTAACGGGAGATATTGGACGCGTTGATGAGCACGGCAATTTGTTCATTGTTGACCGTGTAAAAGACATGATTATTCGTGGTGGGTACAACGTTTATCCACGTGAAGTTGAAGAAGTGTTGATGTGTCACCCAGATGTCGAAATGGTCGCGGTGGTAGGCGAGCATCATGATCATTTAGGCGAGGAGATTCACGCCCATGTGGTGCTTCACGAACATACGCAATGTGATAGTGCTAGGTTGATAGCATGGTGTCGTGAGCAACTTGCCGACTACAAATATCCGCGTAAGGTATTCATTCGTAGAGCCTTACCTATGACAGCAACCGGAAAAATCTTGAAGCGTGAGTTACACCCACTAGAAATAGCGGAGATGGCAAATGGATAGTTATGATTTTATTGTTGTTGGCGGTGGTTCAGCTGGGTGTGTGATGGCTTCTCGGCTATCGGAAGATCCTAATGTGACGGTTTGCTTGTTAGAAGCGGGCGGTAAGGACACGAGCCCATTCATTCACACACCTGTTGGCGTTGTTGCGATGATGCCAACCAAACTCAACAATTGGGCATTCGAAACCGTTGAACAGCCAGGTTTGAATGGTCGTAAAGGCTATCAACCAAGAGGTAAGACACTTGGCGGTTCTAGCTCTATCAATGCCATGATGTACGCACGTGGACACCGTTCCGACTACGATACATGGGAAAGCTTGGGTAATGCAGGTTGGAACTATGATTCGTGTTTGCCTTACTTTAAGAAAGCGGAAAATAACGAAGTCCACCAAGATGAGTTTCATGGCCAAGGTGGTCCTCTTAATGTGGCAAATCTCAGGTCGCCAAGCCCGATGTTGGAACGCTACTTAACAGCCTGCGAATCGATAGGCGTGCCTCGCAATGAAGATATTAACGGTGCGGCGCAGTTTGGGGCGATGCCGACGCAGGTAACACAGTTGAATGGCGAACGATGCAGTGCTGCTAAGGCTTACTTAACGCCAAACCTTTCACGATCGAATCTCACGGTCGTGACTAAAGCCACCACACATAAAGTCTTGTTTGAAGGTAAGAAAGCGGTGGGTGTTGAATATGGATTTAACGGAAAGCGTTATCAAATTCACTCTAATAAAGAGGTGATTCTATCTGCCGGCGCGTTTGGTTCTCCCCAATTGCTGTTACTGTCTGGTGTCGGTGCTAAAGCTGAACTAGAGACACATGGCATCGAACAAGTTCATGAATTACTAGGAGTGGGCAAGAACCTTCAAGACCATATCGACTTAGTGCACTCGTACAAATGCAGTGAAAAGCGTGAAACCTTCGGCATCTCGCTGCAAATGGCTTCTGAAATGACCAAAGCCTTACCGTTATGGTACAAAGAGCGCCGCGGTAAGATGAGCAGCAATTTTGCAGAGGGGATTGGCTTTCTCTGCTCCGAAGATCATATCGCTGTACCGGATTTAGAGTTTGTATTTGTGGTCGCTGTTGTCGATGACCATGCAAGAAAAATCCATACTAGTCATGGCTTTACCTCTCATGTCACCTTATTGCGACCGAAGAGCCATGGCACCGTAACGCTGAATAGTAATGATCCCTATGATCCGCCTAAGATCGATCCTGCGTTTTTTAGTCATCCTGAAGACATGGAGATCATGATTAAAGGCTGGAAGAAGCAGTATCAAATGTTAGAAAGTTCTGCATTCGATGATATACGTGGCAATGCTTTCTACCCTGTGGACGCCAGTGATGACAAGGCTATCGAGCAAGATATTCGCAATCGTGCAGACACACAGTATCACCCGGTGGGTACCTGTAAAATGGGACCTAGTAGTGATTCTTTAGCTGTGGTGGATAAAGATCTCAAAGTGTATGGATTGGATAACTTAAGAGTCATTGATGCTTCTGTGATGCCAACACTGATTGGGGCGAACACCAATGCACCAACCATTATGATTGCCGAGAAAGTCGCAGATCAGATCAAACAGCAATACGGGGCAGGTAAGCAAGAAGCTGACATTCAAGCGAAAGGCGAAGCTGTGGTTTGATTCGAGAAATTAAGTGATAACCATAAATAAAACAGTAGGTTAGAAAGTCTTAGTTTCATAAGACTCTCTAACCTATTTTTGTGTGCTTACTTAGAATTAAGTAAAACTAAATCAATAGTTTAACCAATAGTTTAAATAATAGTGTTATTTGGTTAGAGCTTGATTCAGCCACTGATCAAATTGACCTTTTGGCAGTGCACCGTTAATCGTATCGACACGTTTACCGTCTTTAAACACCATCACGGTCGGAATGCTTCTGATTTGATACATTGCCGCGAGCTGCTGCTGAGCTTCAGTATCAATCTTAACGAATCGAACATCTCCAGAGCGTTCTTTTGCAACGTCGCTGAACACGGGCGCGAAGCCCACACATGGGTTACACCATGTTGCCCAGAAATCGACAACTATAGGTTGTGAACTGTTCAAGATAGATTGGAAATTAAGTGACGTTCCCTCGATAGGAGCGCCATCGAGCAGTGCTGTATTGCACTTACCACAAGTTGGGCTTTCTGAAATTCTTTCTGAAGGAACTCGGTTTACGCCATTACAAGAAGGGCAGCGTGTGTTGAATGTAGACATAACTTTCTCTTTTTATTGCAACTCCGTGGCTAACGCGATTTACGAATCACGCACAGAGCGCTTATACTGTTTAAAACAAGAATACGATACTTAAATAAAAACAAACAATAAACAGGTAAATGATGACAAAATTTTACGCCGAAATTACTGGCTGGGGAAAGTGTCTGCCACCAGCCGTGCTGTCCAATGATGATCTAAGCACTTTCATTGATACGTCTGACGAGTGGATTCGAACTCGAACTGGTATCGAAAACCGTCGTATCAGTCATGTAAATACCTCGGAGCTAGCGACTGTTGCTGCTCAACACGCAATGGCGTGTGCTGGCCTTACTGCCGAAGATATCGACCTCGTTATCATCGCAACGTGCAGCCCTGATTCTCTTATCCCAAATACCGCGTCTAAGGTCCAACAGAACTTAGGCATTAAAAGTGCAGCGGCTTTCGACCTTAACGCAGCGTGTACTGGCTTCATCTACGGCGTTGAAACAGCCACTCGACTGATTCAAGCGGGCAACTACCGCAATGCCATCGTAGTGGGTGCAGAACGTCTTTCATTCTTCATCGACTGGACCAAGCGTGACACAGCGGTTCTTTTCGGTGACGGTGCGGGCGCTGTGGTTCTATCACGCACTGAAGAACAAGTCGGCTTACAAGAAGCTCAAATTGGTTGTGATGCTGAAGGGCGTGACATTCTAGCTGTACCAAAATTCGGTACTTCTATGGATCGCTTTGCTGCTGATAACGGTTACTGGGACTTTGATTTCGTTGGTAAAGAGATCTTCAAGCGCGCAGTAAAAGGCATGGGCGCTGCAGCACATACAGTATTGAGTCGCACTGGCATCTCAACTGAAAACATCGATGTTGTGATTCCGCATCAAGCAAACATCCGAATCATTCAAACTTTGTGTGATATGGCGGGTATTGAGCGCGAGAAAGCATTTGTTAACATTCAAAATTACGGCAACACATCTGCTGCTACTGTGCCAATTGCACTGTGTGAATCGTTAGAGCAAGGCTTTGTTAAACCTAACTCAAACATCCTTGTGGCGGCATTTGGTGCTGGTTTAACTTGGGGTGCTGGCCATATTAAGTGGGGCAGCCGCGTTGAACCGCTAGGTCAATCGGATGCTAAGCTTCCAGAAGCGGATAAGTCTGCTTTAGAGCTTTTAGAAAGAGCCATTTTACACTGTAAAACGCGTCCTAATTCTGAGAGCGAGTAGCTGCATGACTCAAGTTCGTTTTATGACAGAAGCCGACCTCGATGGGTCGGCTTTGGTTCATCAATCTGCCTTTATTCGACAGAAAAACTCACGTGATTGGTTACAATGTAACTTAAGCGCTTCACCACGCTTTCTTAACTTTGTTGCTGAAAGCGAAGGTGAAGTTATTGGCTACATTATTTGGGTTCAGAAAAGCGGGTTTAGACCTGAAGCTGTTTTAGAACTGGAGCAACTTGCCGTGTTACCAAATGCGCAGGGGAAAGGATTGGGTAAAAAGCTGATTCTTGATTCCTTGCCGCAAGTGAAACAGAAGCTAGCAGAGCAAGGCTCGACACTAAAACATGTGCTAGTGACGACCAGAGCGGATAACTTTGCACAAAAGCTCTATCAGTCGACATTAGGCGCTGAAGTCGAAACTACGATTTCAAACCTGTACTCTGCTGATGAAGTGCTTATGATAGCTCGCAATGTAGGTGAGCGAATCTGATCGCTGAGTTCTTAGAACCAATTATAATCAGCGATATAAGTCGACCGCGATCGATAAACGTTTTATTAGGGGCTAAGTTAGTCCCTTTTGTTATTTCTTAGGAAGTGTTTTGAAGAAAGTTTTAGCAATTGGCTACGTTTGGCCAGAACCGAATTCATCGGCGGCTGGCAGCCACATGATGTCTCTTTTACGTTTATTTAAGAGACAAGGTTGGTCAGTCGAATTTGCAACACCCGCTCAAGAAACCGAGCACATGATTGATCTCTCTGAAGAGGGCATCACAAGCCAATCTATACAGTTAAATTGCGATAGCTTTGACGATTACATTGAAGAACTGCAGCCCGATGTCGTGATGTTTGACCGTTTTATGATGGAAGAACAGTTTGGTTGGCGCGTTGAGAAGGTATGTCCGAACGCGTTTAAGCTGTTGGATACTGAAGACTTGCAGTTCCTGCGTAACGCTCGCCACGAAGCCGTTAAGAAAGAGACGGAACTGACCAAAGCACACTTGTACAGTGATTTAGCTAAACGTGAAATTGCCGCGATTCTGCGCTGTGATCTTTCGTTGATCATCTCAAGTTACGAGATGGAACTCCTTCAATCTGAGTTCAATATCGATCCCAAACTGCTTCATCATCTGCCTTTCATGGTTGATCTTAATACGCTTCCTGAAAGCACGAAAAGCTTTGAAGAACGTAAGAATTTCATGACGATAGGTAACTTTAGACACGCACCGAATTGGGATGCTGTGCTTCAGTTACAGAAGATTTGGCCGAAGATTCGCAAACAGTTGCCTGAGGCTGAACTTCATATTTATGGGTCGTATCCGCCGCCAAAAGCGACCGCATTACACAACCCTAAAACCGGTTTCCATATCAAAGGTTGGGCGAAAGATGCTCAAGAAGTGATGGAGCAGGCACGTGTGTGTGTCGCGCCACTGCGTTTTGGTGCGGGCATTAAAGGTAAGTTGCTTGATGCAATGAAACTTCAAACTCCAAACGTGACCAGTGAAATTGGTAGTGAAGGCATGTTGCCGCAAGGTGAGTTGCAATGGCCGGGTGCGGTTGCAGACGATATCGACGAGTTTGTTGAACAAGCTGTTGCTCTTTATAAAGATGAAGAGAAGTGGCTCAAGGCTCAAAGTCAGTGTCATTCAATTCTTGAAGCGCACTACGAACAGAATCAACTGGGCGACAAATTGATCGAGCGACTGATAGCGCTAGATTCTGAGCTTGAGTCTCATCGACTGGATAACTTCTTTGGCTCTATGCTGAAGCACCACAGCATGGCGAGCACTAAGTACATGTCGCAGTGGATTGCTGAGAAGAACAAGATCAAATAGCTGTTTACAAAGACAGAATAAATCTTAAGCCCTTAGGTTAACGCCTAGGGGCTTTTTTCATGGGGGAAGCTTTTCGACTTTTCACTTTAGACTTTCCAACCGAAACATAGCGCATTACATTAGCATTGACTAATTTATATTTATTAGTAAACTCTAATTTAAATATTGGTGAATTAGATTTTAGTTTGTGGATAGGAGAGGTCGGTGATTAGTTTGATACCTTGGGATGCACTTTTTGGTGGCATGCTGCTAGGCGCGTCGGCAATTATTCTGATGTTGGGCATCGGGCGAGTTGCGGGAATCAGCGGAATCGTTAGCCGCTTATTACCGCCTAAAAAGAATAAAAGCTTAGAATCAGGATCTGAGTCCAGCTCGGACGCCCGTATTGAAGAAACCGAGAAACATTGGCGACTTGCCTTTGTTGTCGGAATGGTTGTCAGCGGTTGGTTGTTGATTCCAACTGGTTATCAACTTCCTCAGTTAGAAGAGATCAACTTCGCAGTGGTTATCATAGCCGGACTATTGGTGGGCTTCGGCACTAAGGTCGCAAATGGCTGTACGAGTGGCCATGGCATTGTGGGAATGGCTCGCTTGTCTAAACGTTCAATTGTCGCGACGTGTGTGTTTATGGGTGTGGCAATGGCTACGGTGTTGGTTAAGAATCTGATTGGTTTGGGGGCGTAATGAAAAACTCTTCATTTACTATCGTTATTGGCTTGCTCGCAGGTCTTCTTTTCGGCTCTGGCATGATCATTTCAGGCATGGTTGATCCGAACAAGGTACTTGGCTTTTTAGACATTACTGGCGACTGGGATATCAGCTTGGCATTCGTGATGGGTGGCGCGTTATTGGTGTTCGCTCCGTTTTATCATCTGGTCATTAAAAAGCGTGCTAAAGCTATCAATGGCGAGCCGTTAGATAGCCGTAACAACCCGCTAATCGACAGAAAGCTGATTCTAGGTTCAACTGCCTTTGGCTTAGGTTGGGGGATTTCAGGTTTTTGCCCGGGCCCTGCAGTAACCAGCCTTAGTGGCGGCAACCCCACGGTGTGGTTGTTCGTCTTAAGTATGCTGGTTGGAATGTGGCTCGCGGGACGAGCGAATAAAACCTGCTAGCAGTGCGCCTATCGTATATCAGATAGGCTTGATATGACCATTTGAGAGGCTGACACGCTTTAACCCAAAAGCCAGTCAGCCTCTTTTTTATATCTATCTGATAGTCGTTGAAACTGGGCAATGGTCGCTAAGTTTGTAATCAAGCACATCTTGCGTTTCAAATACCGCCTGTTTCGCAGAAGATGCATTTAGTGACTTGCTCACCACAATATGATCAATCACAGAACGGAATTGGTGCGTGCGATGGTTATTGCGGTTAGAGCGCACCTTACAATCTGCTCGAGTTTTTCTTGTTGCCAACTGAGCATCGGTATTTTGCGTCATATCTTTCCACATCCAATCTCTTGAGTAGGATAGGTTATGGTTGAAGTCGCCTAGTATCGCGTAATCCTGACCGTTTCTTTCTCTTTGCTGTATCCACTTATTTAGTTGCTGTGCTTGGTCTTTGAGCCTTGAACAATCTCGGTTCGACTTGTAAGTACCGCTGCACCCCGCCTTTAAATGCACAGACAACATGTGAATCGGCTTGCTTTCCGTTTCTACAACCATGTAACTGGCAAACCTAAGCTTGCTGTTAGCACTCGACTCCAGAGGAAAGTCAGCGTAGTCGGTGAGTGTGATTCCTTTACGAACCGCGAACCCTGTGTATTGGTTCACTTCTTTGAACTGATGGTTGCTGTTTTCTGGTAATGCTCGGTCAGACATTAATATCTTGTATTGATCGCCGGCGATGCGCTGAATAGCATTTACGTCGTCGACTTCTTGAAAGGCGACCACATCCGCATCCAAGGATTGAAAGTATTCTTCAAGTTTGTCGAAATCAGCTTGATCACGTTGGGCAGAAAACTTATTCACAGCCTCGTTGGTTGATAACCATTCGATATTCCAACTAGAGATGGTCAAAGGTTCAGCAAATGTCTGGCTACTGAGTAAGCAACCTAACATTATCCAGTTTTGAAGTCGTTTCATCCCAAATATCCCTAATTTTGTCGTCCAATATAGTTGAGCCGTTATCCTACAACACTTACCAAAAATTCAACTCTTTTTAGCAGTTTTTTTATTGTTACATTGTTTCTTTTCGACTTGAGAACTAGCGTAATAATATTGAATTGATCTTAGTCAGCGTGAGAGTTTTATTGATCCAAATCAATACTCGAAGTTGGTGGTTCTCGTTAAATACGCCACAATATCTAGTGTTAGTTAAACGATAAATCGCTCTATATAGTGTGTTTGTGGATAAGTCTGTGAATACCTCAAGAGTAAGGAGAAGTGGTGAAATCAATCGTAATCAAGCGTGATGGCTCAAGAGCTCCATTCAGTAGAGATCGCATCCAAGCTGCAGTGGAAGCAGCATCAGACAAAGCCGATAAGGAAATTGCTATTTATGCACTGAATGTGGCATTAGCAGTTGAGTTGAAGCTCGAAGACTACGATGAAGTTCATATCTCTGAAATTCAAACCATGGTCGAGAACGAGCTAATGCAGGGACCATACAAGTCTCTGGCTCGTGCCTACATTGAATATCGTCATGACCGTGACATCGCCCGTGAGAAGCAAAGCGCTTTAACTCGCGAGATCGAAGGTTTGATCGAAGAAAGCAATGTTGATCTGATCAATGAGAATGCCAACAAAGACGGAAAAGTTATCCCAACTCAGCGTGACTTGCTGGCGGGTATCGTGGCTAAACACTATGCAAAAACTCACATTTTGCCGCGTGACATCGTACAAGCTCACGAGTGTGGTGACATTCACTACCACGATCTAGATTACGCACCGTTCTTCCCAATGTTTAACTGTATGCTTATCGACTTGAAAGGCATGTTAACGCATGGCTTCAAGATGGGTAACGCGGAAATCGACACACCTAAGTCGATTTCTACGGCGACAGCGGTAACTGCGCAAATCATCGCGCAAGTGGCGAGCCACATTTACGGCGGTACAACGATTAACCGTATCGACGAGGTTCTAGAGCCTTACGTGATGGCGAGTTACGAAAAGCACTTATCGCTAGCGAAAGAGTGGGACATTCATAGCCCAGAAGCTTTTGCTATCTCTCGTACAGAGAAAGAGTGTTACGACGCGTTCCAGTCTTTGGAGTACGAAGTAAACACGCTACACACGGCTAATGGTCAAACACCATTCGTTACGTTTGGTTTTGGTCTAGGCGAAAGCTGGGGTTCGAAACTTATCCAGCAATCTATCTTGAAAAACCGCATTGCAGGTTTGGGTAAGAACCGTAAAACAGCGGTATTTCCTAAACTGGTGTTCGCAATCAAAGATGGTTTGAACCACCAGAAGCAAGATCCAAACTACGACATCAAGCAATTAGCGCTTGAGTGTGCGTCTAAGCGTATGTACCCAGACATTCTTAACTACGACAAAGTAGTAGAAGTGACAGGGTCATTTAAAACGCCTATGGGTTGCCGTAGCTTCTTGAATACTTATGAAGAAAACGGTGAGTTAATTCATGAAGGTCGTAACAACTTAGGTGTTGTGAGCCTAAACTTGCCACGTATTGCGATTAACGCAAAACAAGATATGACTAAGTTCTATGAGCTGCTTGATGAAAAACTGAAGCTGGCTCGTCGTGCGTTAGAAACTCGTATTTCTCGTCTAGAAAACGTGAAAGCGCGTGTTGCTCCAATCCTATACATGGAAGGTGCGTGTGGCGTTCGCTTGAAAGCAGATGACTCTATTGCAGACATCTTCAAGAATGGTCGTGCATCTGTTTCTCTTGGTTACATTGGTATCCACGAGGCAATGACTGCGCTTTACGGCACAGACGTTCACTTGTACGACGACGGCGAAATGCGTGCTAAAGGGCTTGAGTTGGTGGAATACATGAAGCGTGAAGTGGAATCTTGGACGAAAGAGACAGGTTACGCATTCAGCCTATATGGCACACCAAGTGAAAACCTATGTAGCCGTTTCTGCAGCATCGATACCAAAGAGTTTGGTGTGATTGATGGCGTAACAGACCGTGGTTACTACACAAACAGCTTCCACTTAGATGTGCAGAAGAAGGTGAACCCATACGACAAGATCGATTTCGAGATGCCTTATCCTGAAATCTCTAGCGGTGGTTTCATTTGTTACGGCGAATTCCCGAACATGCAGAAGAACATCGAAGCGCTTGAAAACGTATGGGATTACAGCTACGCACGTGTTCCTTACTACGGCACCAACACGCCGATAGATGAGTGCTACGAATGTGGTTACAACGGTGAGTTTGACTGTACTAGTAAGGGTTTTACGTGTCCTAAGTGTGGCAACCACGACTCAACCAAAGTATCGGTAACACGCCGTGTTTGTGGTTACCTTGGTAGCCCAGATGCACGACCATTTAACTTTGGTAAGCAAGAAGAAGTTAAACGCCGCGTGAAGCACCTTTAGTAAGCTCTAAGATTATTAGCTAGCTTACTTAGAAGATCTACGTTTCAAGAAATAAGATTGGTATCGGCGCCATGTCGGTACCAATTCTTTCGTTTCAGTTGTTACAGCATTTAGCTTCAAACTATTAAGCAATAACGAGTTTTCAATACTGCCTTATGAATTATCACCAATATCACCCAATCGACGTTGTAAATGGCCCAGGAACACGCTGCACCTTGTTTGTATCGGGTTGTGTACATCAGTGTCGCGGGTGTTATAACCAATCGACGCAAAGGTTGGACTCTGGGCATTTGTTCACTCAAGAGCTGCAAGACCACATTATCGCTGATCTCAATGATCCACGAATCAAGCGTCGTGGTTTGTCGCTTTCTGGTGGTGATCCGCTGCATCCTGCAAACGTGTCTGAAGTGCTTAAGCTTGTTCAGCGTGTAAAAGCAGAGTGTGAAGGCAAAGACATCTGGATGTGGACGGGTTACGAACTCGACGAACTCGATGATAAGCAGAAGCAAGTGCTTGAATACGTTGATACCTTAATTGACGGTCGCTTTGAACAAGATAAAGCGGATCCGATGTTAGATTGGCGTGGTAGTTCAAACCAAATCATTCATCGATTTACTGACTTATAGGTTTGCTGACTGATAAGCTTGTTCTCATTTAGTACTTTCGCAAACAGAAACCGAAAAAAGGGCATCATCGTTAGCGCAATGCTACAAATCAGCCCTTGGGTGTGAGTTCTTTTGAATTGTTCGCCTGCACGTCAATGTCAGTTTGGCGCTTACTTAAATAGGAATGTGCTCAGGCTCGTCGATTAGGTTGTTTATCCATTTCTTAGATTGAATCCTATGACTGGTCAGAACTATTTTGGCGAGCTCTTCCAGCAGTACAATCATCAAAACCCATTCTAGCGGCCAACCCAACACCAGCGCAGTAAAGTAGGCAAGGGGAATACCAATCGCCCATTGGCCAAACAGGTCGATGAAGATGCTGTAGTTGATGTCTCCACCGCTTTTCAGCACACCACCAATGCCTACCATATTGAAGACTCTTAGTATCATGCCGAGTGCCATAACTAAGGTGACGTTAACGGCCGTGTCTTTGAGCTCTAAGTGAGTAAGACCGATCATGTATACTATCGCGGGTTTAGCAAACCAGCATAACAAGGCTAATAGAGCGGCGAGCCCACAGCTGACCAATACATAACCCCAAGCGGTGTTCTCAACACGTCGATAGTTTTTCGCGCCGATCTCGTTGCCTAAAATGATTGAAGCCGCGACTGCAAACCCCATGAACGCCGAGATCAAGATGCTTTCTACTGGCGATAACAGTGAGATTATCGCAAGCTCGCCAACACCCATCTGACCAACAATAACGTTATAAATCAGTATTCCACCCGCCCAAGCCGTATCATGAACTAACATAGGAATAGCAATCTTAAAGTACTTCTTTCTGTGTTTAGGTAAGATTGCATCACGCCAACTGTCAATTGTAGGGAATAGATGCGCGTAATGTTTTCTCGCCATTACTAACAGCGCGACAGTTTGAAAGCATCGTGAAACCGTGGTGCCAATTGCAGCACCAACTACGCCCAGTTCAGGGAAGCCAAATAAGCCGAATATCAGCAATGCATTGAGAATCGCGTTCACGATGATCGCCCAAATACTGATTTTGGTTGGTAGCTTGGCTTCACCCACAGATCTAAGTGCACTTTCTAGCGGCACAACTATAGCGGTACCAATAAGGCTGGCTCCTGTTATCCAAAGGTAATCCGTTGCCAAGCGGACGTAATCAGGGTCTGAGGCCACCACAGACACGACTGATTCAGGAGCCAATGTATAAATCAACACAAAGGGGATGATGGCAAAGATAGACAATGCCCATGATTGCGCTAATGTGCGTCTAATTCCGTTGAAATCTCCCGCACCGAAATATTGCGAAGCTAGCACACTGACGGCACCGCTAATCCCGGATACCATGATCAAGTTGAAGAAAAATATGCGGTTACCTACACCAACCGCAGCGGTAGCTGAGTCACCCAGTTGGTTAACCATAAAAATGTCGACCACGCCGAGTAATGAAAACAACATAGTTTGCAGCGATACAGGCAAACCGATGTGTAACAGCTTTTGCCAAAAATCTTTGTCTAGATGACGATATGTCGAGCGCATCGCATTTCCCCTGTGGTTAATATGCGAGAAGTTTATCGGCATTTGTTTTGGCTGTATTGTTCAGGTTCATCACAAACTTTTGCCAAACTATCTATTTTCAAAAGCTGTCTATTTGTCAAAACTATCGAATGACTAATGTGGCGATTTAATTGCAGACAAACCTAATGAGCGACCAGTGAAATGAGTGAGAAACACGAACGGTACGAGATCTCAGATAAGACACATCAAGAGTTTGTCGATCAAAGCCATGTATTGGCATTCGAAGAATTGGGTATCGTTCAGTGTGGGACGGCGTCGTGCCGAGATTTCTTTTCGGTACATCGGAAGAATCCCCAGAAACACATGCTGTTATACACGGTTAGGGGCAAAGGGTGGTTAGAAAGTTGGGCGTGTCGCTATATTCTAGAGCCAGGATCATGCATTACGGTTCCTGCGGGCACAGAAAATGGCTTTGGGATTGAAGAAGAAACATGGCAAATCGCATGGATCTTTCTCTCGCCCGATAAACAATGGGACAGAGTGGTGAGTGATGAAGTGAGCTACACACTTTCGCCAGCAGCAGAGGTGGTGTCGTCGTGCATTCATACTCTATTGAGGAGCATTGCCTTACCCATTGATTTGGGAGGAGCGATCGCCAATCACAGTGTGGCTCAAATAGAGTACATGATTAATGCCCCAGTCCCGCAGCAGCAATCACGTAATTTGATTCGTTTAAGACGCGTGTTCGATAACGTACAAAAGCAGCTCCATAAAGAGTGGAACGTTCATGAGCTTGCGAGCTTGTTCCCGTGCTCAGAGCCGCATTTCCATCGTTTGTGCCAGCGCTATTATTCACACAGCCCAATGACTCATATCATGCGTATGAGAATGGAATACGCAGCTCGTTTGTTGAAATCGAGTGATTGGTCGATTCAACATATTGGCGAGATCGTGGGTTACCCGAATGCAGCTAACTTTAGTACTCGATTTAAGGCTTGGTCGGGAATGACACCAAGGCAATTCAAACAAGGTATTTAGCCGAAAATCAACAAGGTACTTCTTAAACAAGCTACTGATCTTTTGATAAAGCACTAAAATTGTTCGAAATTTGTGCTGCTTCATGACGTAAAATGACCAATCTCTGATTACTTATTCTAACTAGGCGCTTCTATTAAAAAATGTTTCTGATTTGTCTACGATAATGTTAACGTGAAACTCATTACTTGAATTTCAAAGGGTTGTGACTTTCATGTTTTCACATCTACCAAAACCAACTTTAGATCCAATTCTATCTCTTTCTGTTGCTTACCGCGGCGATACTCGTACTGATAAAGTCGACTTAGGCATTGGCGTTTACAAAAACGATCAAGGCGAAACTCCGATCATGAAAGCCGTTTCTATGGCTCAAGATATCGTTGTTGAAACGCAGAAAACCAAAGCTTACGTTGGCCTAGCAGGCTGTGAAGAGTTCAACCAGAGCATGGTTGATCTGCTGCTTAAAGGGACTTCTGCAATGGATCGCGTTGCTGCGATTCAAACACCAGGTGCAAGTGGTGCACTTCGTATGTTGGGTGACTTAATGAAAGTTTCTCAACCAGACACCACGGTTTGGATTTCAAACCCAAGCTACGTTAACCACAAACCGGTGATGGAAGCGGCAGGCTTAAAAGTTCGATACTACAATTACTTCAGTCCTGAAACGAAGCAAGTTGATACTGCAAGAATGTTGGATGATCTTTCAAAAGCGGGTCCATCAGACGTGGTACTACTGCACGGTTGCTGTCATAACCCAACGGGTGCGGATATCAACTTTGAAGCGTGGCAGGAAATCACTAAATTATCTCAGAAGAATGGTTTCTTGCCGTTCGTTGATATTGCCTACCAAGGCTTTGGTGATGGCCTAGAAGAAGACGCAAAAGGTCTTCAACACATGGCTAACAACGTCGAAGAGATGTTGATTACGACATCTTGCTCGAAGAACTTCGGTTTATACCGTGAAAGAACGGGCGCTGCGATCGTGATTGGCAAGAACAGCGAACACGTTGGTAATGCTAAAGGTAAGCTTCTTACTCTTGCTCGTTCAACTTACACAATGCCGCCAGATCATGGTGCTGCTTTGGTTAAAACAATTCTTCAGAATCAAGAGCTAACCTCGATTTGGAAGCAAGAATTGAGTGAAATGCAGCAACGTTTGTTAAATCTGCGCCAAAGTTTATGTGATGAATTGCGAAATACTTATAACACGTCACAATTTGACTTCATTGAAAGCCATAAAGGCATGTTTAGTGTACTAGGCTTTAAAGAAACTCAAATGAATCAATTACGTGAAGAATATGGAGTCTATGGTGTTGGTGACGGACGCATCAATATCGCAGGCCTTTCCGAATCTCATATTCCTTATGTAGCTAAAGCGATAGCCAACGTTTCAAAATAGAAGGTGACTGAATGTATAACTGGAAAGCGATTGTAGTTTTAATGCTAAGTGGTGGCCTGTTTGCTTGTTCGACGACGACTCAAGTTCCTGTCGAGCCAGAGCAAAAGCCTCAAGTAGAACAACCTGTTGTGGATGACTCTTCAAAGACTGACGCAACTGAAGGCGAGAAAGTAACGGAACCTACGGAAAAGCCTGAAGAAGTAAAACCGACTGAGCCAGAAGCGAAGCCAAAGCCTGAAGAAAAGCCAGCTCCAAAGCCGACTAAAACAAGCGATGGTAAACTGATTCTTGGTGAAGAAGAGTGGGTGTTTGTTCCTGGTTTGAAAGAAGCGTTTAAAGCGCGTGTAGATACAGGTGCAACAACATCTTCAATCAGTGCGGTTGATATTGTTGATTTTGAACGTGACGGAAAAGACTGGGTTAAGTTCAAAATCGAACATGACGGCATCACAACGCAAGAGATCAGCTTACCGGTAGAGCGTTGGGTTAAGATCAAGCAGTCGAGCGCGGAAGGTACACAACGACGTGCTGTGGTTGTCGCTTCAATTCAAATCGGTGA
>NZ_JADDYK010000021.1:228611-361847 GCF_015163615.1 Vibrio sp. OPT18 | reverse complement strand
TCTGAAAGACAAAACTGAGTTTACTCTAGCGGACCGAACGCATCTTTCTTTCCCACTTCTGTTGGGTAGAAGCTTCTTTAGAGATGTTGCGGTAGTAGATGTAAGCCAAAAATACGTTCAAAAGAAAATTACTAAATAATAGTTCTGCTCGTCATCAAAGATTTTCGTTTTGAAGAGCTATAGTTTCAAAGTGGCGAACTTAAAAGACTTTTAGTGTTGATAAATGAAATCCCTACCAGTTCTGCTGGTGGGGATTTTTCTATTTACACCCCAATAACGTATGAAAAGCATCTAAATGGTCTATGTTTACTATTCGTTTACTGTTTAGCCTCGACAACGTGATCGAGATCTCTATATAATCCGCGCTTCGATTTTTGTTTAATCCATACTTTCGTACTTCTTATTTAGGTTCTTGAAATAGCCTAATAATTATCTGTCAGTACACGCTTAGGAATTAGTTCTTTGATATCTACCGCGAACATCACAATGCAATTTGGCGCAGAGCCGCTGTTTGAAAACATCTCTGCTAAATTTGGTAACGGCAACCGTTATGGTTTGATCGGCGCCAATGGTTGCGGCAAATCAACGTTCATGAAAATCCTAAGTGGAGCATTAACGCCAAGCTCGGGCAACGTTTCTATCACTCCAGGAGAAAAACTGGGTGTGCTAAGCCAAGATCAGTTCGCTTTCGAACAGTACAGCGTTATCGACGTTGTGATCATGGGCGACAGAAAACTTTGGGAAGTAAAACAAGAACGTGACCGCATTTACTCTTTGCCAGAAATGAGCGAAGACGACGGTATGAAAGTCGCAGAACTTGAAAGCGAATTCGCGGAAATGGATGGCTACACAGCAGAAAGCCGTGCTGGCGATATCCTAATTCAAGCGGGTATTGAAGAAGAGTTCCATTTCGGCTTGATGCAGCAAGTTGCTCCAGGTTGGAAACTGCGTGTGTTATTGGCACAAGCTCTGTTTGCAAACCCAGATATCTTGCTTCTTGATGAACCAACCAACAACTTGGACATTCACACGATCAACTGGCTTGCTGAAGAGCTAAACCAGCGTAAATGTACAATGATCATCATTTCGCACGATAGACACTTCCTGAACTCTGTGTGTACGCACATGGCAGATATCGACTACGGTGAGCTACGTGTTTACCCTGGTAACTACGAGTACTTCCTAGAAGCATCTGGCTTGATTCGTGAACAGCTTCTAGCAAGCAACGCTAAGAAAGCGGCTGAAATCAGCGAGCTTCAAGATTTCGTAAACCGTTTTGGTGCTAACGCATCTAAAGCAAAACAAGCAAGCTCTCGTGCTAAGAAAATGGACAAAATCACGCTTGATGAAGTGAAATCATCGAGCCGTATGAGTCCATCTATTGATTTTGGCGAAGGTAAGAAACTGCACCGTCAAGCGCTTGAACTTCAAGACCTTGGTCACGGCTTCGATGGCGAAACATTGTTTGCTGGTGGTAACTTGTTGCTTGAAGCCGGTACTCGTCTTGCGGTTATCGGTGAGAACGGTGTGGGTAAAACCACGCTGCTACGTTGCCTAGTTCAAGAGCTAGAGCAAAACGAAGGTATCGTTAAATGGTCTGAAAACGCATCAGTAGGCTACTGCCCACAAGATAGCACTAAGGATTTTGATAACGACCTGAGCATCTTCGATTGGATCTCACAATGGCGCACAGTGAAGCACGATGACCTTATGGTACGTGGCATTCTAGGTCGTCTATTGTTCACTGCTGACGATGCGAACAAAAAAGCGCGTAACTGTTCTGGTGGTGAGAAGAACCGCCTGTTATTCGGTAAGCTAATGATGCAAGACATCAACGTGCTGGTAATGGACGAACCAACTAACCACATGGACATGGAAGCAATCCAAGCCCTGAACGACGCGTTGAAGGTTTACACTGGCACGCTTATCTTCGTAAGTCATGACCGTGAGTTCGTTTCTTCACTAGCAACACACATCATCGATGTGAAAGACCAACAGCTAGTGAGCTTCCAAGGTACTTATGAAGAGTACTTAGATCACCAGAAAAAGATGCTGATGGTTAGCTTATAACCGAGTTGGTTAATCTATAGTCGCGTTGGTGAACTACGACTCGATACAAGTTCATCTGCGTTGAGAATAAGAAAGCCCCCGAACACAATTGTATTCGGGGGCTTTTTGTTAGATTCGCGCTTAATCATATTTTCATATACGAACAACTATCTTTTAATATTTGAACAGTTGAACCTGCGTATTTAACTGTTGAGCAATGCCGCGTAACTCTTCGGAAAGTTGACGAGAGTTGTCCGCTTCTGTCGACATGTTATCTGAAACGTCGTTAACCAACTGAATATTCTTACTGACTTCACCAGTTACGGTTCTTTGCTCAGAAGCTGCGTTCGAGATGTGTGAAGCCATATCTGAGATTTGCTGGATAGACGTGGCAATCTCTTCTAATGCAGTTGTGGCGTTATTCGCGTCATCGACACTTGATTGCGCCAAGTCTTGGCTGCGTTGCATCGATTCCACTGCGCTCACGCTGTTTTTCTGTAGCGTCTCGATCATTTCACGAATCTCATCAGTAGAGCTATGAGTACGCTGCGAAAGCACACGTACCTCATCTGCTACAACCGCAAAGCCACGACCTTGTTCACCAGCACGTGCTGCTTCAATCGCCGCATTAAGAGCGAGTAGGTTAGTCTGTTCAGCAATATCAGAAATGGTCGAGAGAATCGTATTGATATCCAATGCGTTCTTTTCAAGCTCTTGGATAATACCGGAAGCATTCTCTACTTGCTGTGCAAGGTTGGTGATCGAATCTTGGTTACGAATGATCACCTGTTTACCTTGTTCACAGTTCTCCGTTGAGCTAATCGCTGAGTCAGCGGTCATTTGTGCGTTGTTCGCCACTTCTTCTGCTGTTGCCGACATCTCATGCACTGCGGTCGCAATCTGAGAAATTTCATGCAGTTGAACCGATAGCCCTTCACTGGTTTGGCGAGCAACATTGGTGCTGACTTCAGATTGCTGGTTAAGCTGGTGCGAAGAATCCGCAATATCACGTACGATTTCTTGAAGCTTGGCGATGAATGCATTGACGTGGTGTGCCAGGGTACCGATTTCGTCTTTGCTGTTTACTGTAATACGCTGTGTTAAGTCGCCATCACCCTTAGAGAGAGCTTCCATTGCCGAGCTTAACGTTGTTAGCGGCGCTAGGGCTTTTTTGATGATGAACATTGCTACAAACGCGATAACGGCAAGTTGAATCAGGCCAAAAATCGCCGATTGACGTAGCAATGAGCGGTAAGAGGCAAAAGATTTGGTTTTGTCGATAACAACAGTGAAATACCAATCAGTATGTGGGACTTTCTGAGCTGAAAGTAGGGACTCAGTACCATCAACAGTTAGCTCTTCAAATTCCGGGCTTTGAGAAAGCAATTTAATTTTCTGAGCTGAAAGGTTTCGTGAAACGTTAGACACCGATTTAAGCGTTAAGCTACGATCTCTGTGAGCAACGATATTACCGTTACCATCAACAAGGAATGCGTATACCCCAGGCTGCTCAATGCTGACTACATCATTGATCAATGTGTTGAGATTAAGATCCGCACCGATGACACCAGAATAACCATTGGTTCTAAAAGGGCTCGCGATGGTAACAACAAGATCATTGGTTGCCACATCGATGTAAGGTTCAGTGACCACTGTTTGCCCTTTTGCCATAGGAACCTTGTACCAATCACGGGTACGAGGGTCGTAACCTTCAGGTACAGGCAAATCGACACCTTGCAGGAATTGGCCATCAGAAAGACCCGCGTATGCGATTTGGAATCGACCTGCATTGGTGCTTTGAGTGAAGTAACTGGTTGGATCGTCAGTGTATTTAAAGGCATCTTTGGCAGCATTGACCACGTTGATGCGTCCCCCAATCCACTTTTCAATACCTGCGACATTCGCATTCGTTAAAGTTGTCGAATACTGCTGAATCGAGCGGTACGTTTCGTTAAGAAGTTGCTTCCCTGTTATATATGTCTGAATCATTGTCATTGCGAAAATAATGACAACAAACATCAATGTTAATTTGTTCTTGATTGAAATGTTGCTCACACCCATTTACGGTACTTCACTCTATTAAAATTTGGAAGAGAGAGTATCAGTACGGCGTACTAGCGTAAAGTTGTTTTATCAATTGGCTCTTATTAATAAGTTAATCATATAAAAGAGATTTAAAACAGAACGTTAGATTAGAAGCAGGTTAAACAGGTTTTAGAGTTTTGGACCAAACAAGGCAGCGGCATAGAAAGGAAAACGTGAAGGGTTTTTAAGGCTAATAAGTATCAGAACGTATTAGCCTTGAAGATAGTCGTTGTAAGTAAATACTATTAAAATTAGCTATTTACAACGCTAGTAGTGTTTTGGGAGCTTTTAAAATCCGAATCGAGCTGACATTAAGATTTGGTGGCCGTATGTGCCGTTATTGCGCATATCAAGGCCAACAGACAGTTGATCAGTTGAATGGAAACGAGCACCGATGCCCACAATTGAACGAGTGTCATCGTTGTCGATCAGTTGACCAAGGCGCGCGTTAACTTCAACGTTTGCCATTAACCAAGCTCTCAAGCCAAGGTTGATTTCTGTTTTGATGTGGTTGTCGTCATTACGTTCAATGTTGTGCAGTAACATTTGGCCAGTAACGTCAGCAAATTGACTGATTGGGCCGTTGAATCCCATACCTACCGCTGCATCCCAATCACTTTCAAATTCTGAATCGATACGAGCAACAAAGTGAGAGTTCTGAGTGAACATTGTTGTGACTTCACCACCGAAAGTACTTGGGCTAGTACCCATGCGCAGCTCGAATGTGTTGTAGTTAAAGTTGTTTGCAGACGCAGAGAATGAACACAGTGCAGCGAGTCCTAAAAGGACAGTCTTATTCGTGCAACCTAGCATGGTGACTCCATATAAATTGTATTTTTCGGCAGTATAATACAAAAAAGCCTGCAATATGCAGGCCAATTATTTGAAGTCAGTGTTTTTATATTAATCGCTTATAGAACCTGGATGTGGTCCACTTCGATTTCCGGTGTCTTGCCGCCTTCATATTCGCCGAAGATACGAACTTTTGTATCAGCGGTCAGTGGTTGTGCTAGGCGGATATCATCATCCAGTTCGATTTGAATTTCACTCTGGCCATCAGAGAAGACAAACGTGTCATTCTTTAGTTGACGAACAATCTTGCCATCCACAATTGCTTCTTGCTCTGCGAACATGCTTGTGTCGGCAAGTAGTGTCGCAACAGAAACGGTTTCAATCGGCCCAGTGTAAGCAATAGCGCTTTCGTGCTTGTTGCTGTTGTGGTCACTAGCCATTGCGAAAGTAGGAGCAAGGATAATAGTAGATGCGATAGCTAATACAGTCTTTTTCATGGTGAATCCCTTAATGTTGTTTTTAGTAGAAACGTTTTTCTGATTTTGAAACGTTTCTTTTCGTTAGTACGTTTTTTGTTGAGTCGCCTGTTATCGTTCACAAGCTTCGTTTCGATGGAGCTATTAAACAACACTGGGGTTGAATCCAGAGTGAGTAACACATTCATTTTCCATTCATTTTATTGAGCATCTAATCGGCAATGACGTTAAGATGGTCGCAGAGAGAGATTGCCCATAGCTATAAATTGAAAATTAAGAAATTAAGAAATTAAGGATTTAAGTACAAATGCGAGCACCATTAAGTGCCCTTATGGTTCAAGGGACAACGTCAGATGCCGGGAAAAGTGTTTTGGTGGCAGGTTTATGCCGTGTTTTGGCAAGGAAAGGAATCAAAGTGGCACCTTTTAAGCCACAGAACATGGCGTTAAACAGTGCTGTGACAAAAGATGGTGGCGAAATTGGCCGTGCTCAAGCGGTTCAGGCGCAAGCTTGTAATATTGAGCCAACTGTTCACATGAACCCTGTATTGCTAAAGCCTAATTCAGATACCGGCGCTCAAGTGATTTTGCAAGGCCGAGCGCTAAGCAACATGGAAGCGACGGGCTATCATGATTACAAGAAAGTCGCGATGGATACGGTTATCGATTCGTTTGACCGACTTTCTGAAGAATATGAAAGCGTGATGATTGAAGGTGCGGGGAGCCCAGCTGAAATCAATCTTCGTGAAAATGATATCGCTAACATGGGTTTTGCTGAGAAAGCGGATATCCCAGTGATCATTGTTGCTGATATAGACCGTGGTGGTGTTTTTGCGCATCTCTACGGGACATTAGCTCTATTGTCTGAATCTGAACAAGCTCGTGTAAAAGGCTTTGTGATAAATCGTTTTAGAGGCGATATCGCACTTCTTCAATCAGGCCTAGATTGGCTAGAGGAAAAAACCGGAAAGCCAGTAATTGGTGTCTTGCCATATCTGCATGGTTTTAACTTAGAAGCGGAAGATGCCATTACCTCTGCTCAAGAGTCTGACGGAGAAGCTAAGCTTAAGGTGGCGGTGCCAGTGCTAACCCGAATCAGCAACCATACAGACTTTGACGCGTTAAGACTGAATCCTTCGATTGATTTACGTTATGTCGGTAAAGGTGAACGTGTAAACAACGCTGATTTAATTATCTTGCCGGGTACAAAGTCGGTAAGAGCAGATTTGGATTACCTAAAACAACAAGGCTGGGATAAAGATATTCAACGCCACCTGCGCTTAGGCGGCAAAGTAATGGGTATCTGCGGCGGCTATCAAATGTTAGGTAACATTATTCACGATCCTGATGGCGTTGAAGGGGAACCCGGCAGCAGCGAAGGGTTAGGGTATTTGGATACTGAAACGGCCCTTACACAGCAGAAAACCTTAACCAACGTACGCGGCACTATGACGCTGGATGGCAAAACAGCACAAGTAAAAGGGTATGAAATCCACGTAGGCAAGACTGATGTCAAAGAAACAACCTTACCGGTTCAGTTAGAATCTGGCAGCCTAGATGGCGCTGTGAATCAAGATAACTCGATTTTTGGTACTTACCTTCATGGCGTATTCGACAACAGTGATGCGTTGTCGCTGATTTGCGAATGGGCAGGAGCCAACGATGTGACCGCGATTGACCACGAACAGCTTAAAGAGCTGGGTATTAATCGAATCGCTGATGCCGTCGAAGAGTACTTAAATCTTGACCTGCTTTGGCCTGAATTAACTGCTTAAGCCGCCATTTAGAAGTTAGCTAAAGAACCTAAACGAACAATAGATAAGTGATAACAATGAAAAAGCGAGTCTTCCTTTTAACCATGGCCCTAACTTCGGCACTGACTTCTACTCATCTTTTGGCTGCGGAAAAGCTACGAGTTTACGCTGCATCGTCGATGACCAATGCGGTTAATCTGTTGGTTGAAGAGTTTGAGAAAGACCATTCTGTCGATGTGATTCCTGTGTATGCGAGTACGTCGTCTTTGGTGCGACAAATCGAAAGAGGAGCACCAGCAGACATTTTTATCTCGGCAAATGAAAAATGGATGACGCATTTAGTCGACCGTAAATTGGTTTCTAGTGACAATGTCACAAATCTATGTGAAAACGAACTGGTACTGATTTCCCCTAAAGAGACATCGGTAACTTTAGACCTATCAAAAGGTGAGCAATGGGCTGAACTGCTTACTAATGAAAGGCTTGCAGTGAGTAACACCATGTCGGTTCCTGCTGGTATCTATGCGAAAGAAGCGTTAGAAACGTTGGGTGTATGGGACGATGTGAAGACTCGATTAGCACCAAGTAACAATGTTCGTATGGCTTTAGCCTTAGTCGAGCGCAGTGAAGCTAAGCTTGGCATTGTCTACAAAACGGATGCGTTGCTTTCTAAAGAAGTAAACCTAGTGTCGACCTTCCCATCAAATCTGCACACACCAATACATTACCCTGTAGCGAAGTTGAGCGATAAAGTCGTCGCAGAAGAGTTCTATACTTTCCTAAAGAGCGAAAAAGCGAAAGACACCTTGAACAGTTTTGGATTTGAAGTGCGTTAGATGATGTATTTATCGGAATACGAATACCAAGCCTTAATGCTGAGCTTAAAAGTCGCTGGGTTTGCCATCTTATGGCTTATCCCTATCGGCATTGGTTTAGCATGGCTGCTTGCTAAGAAACAGTTTGTAGGCAAAACCATTGTTGAGAGCATTGTCCATTTACCCTTGGTACTTCCACCTGTGGTCATCGGCTATTTACTGTTAGTTATGATGGGCAGGCAAGGCATCATCGGCTCGTGGCTTAATGACGTGTTTGGTATTGTATTCAGCTTTAGCTGGAAGGGCGCGGCACTCGCTTGTGTGGTTGTGGCGCTGCCATTGATGGTTCGCTCTATCCGACTGAGCCTAGAAACCGTAGACAGTAAGCTTGAAGAGGCTGCTGCCACATTAGGCGCTTCACCTCTTCGCGTGTTTTTCACGATCACTTTGCCCTTGATGATCCCAGGGATCATTACCGGCACCATGCTTTCATTCGCAAGAAGCCTAGGGGAGTTTGGCGCGACCATCAGCTTCGTTTCAAATATTCCCGGTGAAACTCAAACCATTCCATTGGCGATGTATACCTTTATTGAAACCCCTGGTGCGGAAATGGAAGCGGCGCGTTTGTGTGTTATTTCTATTGTGATAGCGCTGGGTTCATTGATGCTATCCGAGTGGCTCAACAAAAAGTCAGCACAACGCTTGGGAGGCAATGCATGAGTGCTTTGATCCTCCAATATCAGCAACAACTTGGTGAAACCTTCTTTGATATCGACTTGGAATTACCAAGTAGCGGCATTACAGCCATTTTCGGTCGTTCTGGCGCGGGTAAAACCTCACTTATCAATGCGATCAGTGGCCTTAAACAGCCCGATAAAGGCTTGATCAGCGTATCTGGAACCACACTGTTTGATAGTGAAAATGGCATTAACTTGCCGACTCACAAACGTAACGTCGGTTATGTGTTCCAAGAGTCGCGATTGTTCCCACACATGAAGGTGGCGGCGAACCTTAAATACGGCATGAAAAGCGTCGATAAAGCGCACTTTGAGCAAATAGTCTCGTTGCTGTCTTTGGGTTCATTGCTTGACCGCTACCCAGCTCGTTTGTCTGGCGGTGAGAAGCAACGTGTGGCGATTGGCCGCGCGTTGTTATCCAAGCCGAGCATTTTGTTGATGGATGAGCCTTTAGCGTCTCTCGACTTGCCTCGTAAGCGCGAAGTGATGCCATTTCTGGAAAACTTATCCGAAACCGTCCAGATACCGATCATCTATGTCACTCATAGCCTCAATGAAATCTTACGCTTGGCAAATCACCTTGTGATCATTGACCAAGGTAAAGTGATTTCATCGGGCGTGACGGAAGAGGTCTGGGCATCGAGAGCTATGCAACCTTGGCAATCTTTTTCAGAGCAGAGCTCTTTGTTTGAAGCGACATTAGCGGAACATAATGACGATTATGCGTTGTCTCGCTTGATGTTAGGAAAGTCGACGTCATTGTGGGTTCAAAAAGTATCGAGTGAGCTTGGTACGACAGTGAGGCTGCAAGTTAGGGCAAATGACGTCTCTATAACGCTAGAACAGCCGAAAGGAACGTCGATACGTAACATCCTTCCTGTCACCATTAAAAGCGTAGAGACGCACCAGCAAGGCACAAATAAGCAGAGTGTCGCTGTTGAGCTAGAGTTAGAGTCCGGGTGCTACTTATGGGCAACCATTACATTGTGGGCGCTGGATGAGTTGAATCTAGAAATCGGGCAGCGTGTTTACGCGCAAATTAAGGGTGTGAGTGTCGCTCAAAGAGATATCGCGGTAACGCATTAAATCTGAGAAGGTCTGCTTTTCGATATTGTCGCGATACTACTGGTTCTAGGTTCTGAAAATACGATCTTGATTCCATGAATGGATACATGCGTCATTTTTATACGGTATAACTGCCAGTTTTGCGCCACACTGTATGAGTGTTAAAGCATATGATTTGTCGAATCATATTAACATTAGCAACAAGAACATACAGACGTAACGATCGACGAACAGAAAATAGCGGATATAAAAAAGCCGCGTGTTTAAAGAAACATGCGGCTTAATCTTAAGTATTACTGTTAGCGCTTAGCCTAGTTTTAGGTGACTAGCGACTTACTTAGTAAAAACTTCTTTGAAATCACGCTTCAAGATTGCATCACGACGAGCTTTCTTGATTTGTTTAACCATGTCTTTTACACAGTTGTGTAGAACTTGGTCTAGCAGTTGAGCACGGTACTCTTCTTTTTCTTCGTCAGTCATGTCTTCTGGAAGTTTAAGAGTAGGGAACTCTTCCATCACGTTAACACCAGCGAAAGCTTGGCTAACTGAGATTAGAGCGTGGAACTGCTCGAAGTTGTCTAAAACATTTTGTGCGCTTGCTGGAAGGCTGTCCCAAGCTTCGCGTACTGCTTCTTCAGACACTTCGTGAATAGAAGTAACCATAAAGTGCATCTCTTTTGGCACGCCATCAAATTCGATAACTTGACGAAGTTCTGGTGAGATGGTGGTTAAATCGATTTCTTGTTGTTCGTTGTTTGTAGCGTCTGACATAGTATTTCTCTTTAAAAAGAAACAATGCTAAAAAGATCTGTAAAAAAGTCAATATAATATAGAGATTAGGGCATGATTTAAGCCTAAATTTGAGCTACTTTGAATATTCAACACTAGATAAAGGTGATGTGATGATAGAAAAGGGATCTTCGATGCGCATATTGCTGGTTGATGACGTTCAACTAGATAGGATGCAACTTGCTATCCGACTCAAGCAACTGGGTCATATTGTAGAAGCTGTCGGTAGCGGAAAAGAAGCCCTGAGTGTTTATTCTGATTTTGATCCTGAACTCGTGTTACTTGATATCAGCATGCCTGAGATGGATGGTTTCGAAGTGGCTAATGAGGTTCGAAGCCGATTCCCAGAATGGGTTCCCATCATCTTTCTTAGTGGTCACGAAGAACCTGAGATGATCGCAAAAGCGATTGACGCTGGTGGCGACGATTACCTGATCAAACCGGTGAACAAGGTCGTTTTAAATTCTAAGTTGATTGCGATGCAACGTATCGCGCACATGAGACGAGAGCTAAAACAGAGCACAGCCAAACTCGAAGAACTGAACATCCTTCTGCAGCAACAAGCCAACGAAGATGGCCTGACCAAATTGTATAACCGTCGATATATGGATACTAAGCTTGAAGAGAGCATAGCGTGGCACGGAAGACGTAATATATCCATGACAGTTATACTTCTAGATGTAGACTTCTTTAAGCCTTACAACGATAATTATGGTCATATTCAAGGGGATAAGTGCTTACAAGGGCTTGCTAATACCTTGAAACAGCTGTTTGTGCGTGCGGGAGAATTTGTTGGTCGTTATGGCGGTGAAGAGTTTGTTCTGATTCTTAGCGATACAGACACTGAAGGCGCTAAGGTACACGCGACTCGAGTTAAAGAGGCATTGCATGAGATGAACTACGCTCATGAACACTCAACGGTATCGGATAGAGTGACAGCGTCACAAGGTGTGTTGTCATTTGTGCCAGAAGGTAGCGAATCTATTGCGTCTATTTACGAAAAGGTCGATCAAGCGCTTTATCAAGCGAAGCAAAGCGGCAGAAATACATTTGTACAACGCAACATTTTGGAGCTTGCTCGTTAGTTGGCGAGCTCTTTTAGATATTTGAATTTATACTTCTAATAGCGTTTGAGCTAGGAAGTGCTTTAAGTGATAAAAGAAATGCCACATTCGAAGTCATTTTCTATGACTAACACATCTTGGACGCTTGCGGTTCCTCTATTTTTTACCGCTTTGCCGACCACTGTTAATGCCAATACGCTATCTGATCTTTTCCGAAAGGATCTAGAGCAGAGCTTTGCCACCAGTGTATTGCTCAACGACACCGATGTTTTCACTTTTGGCATCAACAACTTTGATCCCAATAAAGTGTTTAGTTTGGACAATGAAGACATCGGTTCGAATGATTCGGTGAGTCGTCGACAAAACATTACCTCCCTGAGTTTGCCTTACACATTTGAACTACCCAGTTACATTGAAGACAACCATCAAGAGGTGACTCTGCGCTTGTCTGCATTGCGGATCGAGAATGATGTTGAGTACGCGGCAGCAAATAGAAACGACTTCCAAAAAGAGTCGGTAGTGTCTGGCTACGTGGAATTCGCGAATGTGTCCCAGTTAGACGAATATTGGAGCTTCAGCTCTGCTATCGGTAACCATATCTCTTACTACCGCAATGATTATGAATATCGCGCTTCATTGCTAAAGCCTATTCAAGACCAACTGGATGGCGTATATCTCAATACTGATGCTTGGGCTTACATCATCGAGCCTAAAATCAAGCTGATGTACGAAGATAAGAATGACTGGGGAAAGTATAAATTGAGCACCAGTTGGCATTACTTTAATGGCATCGGCTGGGGCGAGGCGAATAATGGCAATGTCGGTCATCCTGAAGGGTGGTATATCGCCAATGAAGCCAAGGTTTTCTATGATCTCGTGCGTTGGGATAAGAACATCACATCGATGTACTCGAGTATAAGACGAATTGATATTGGTGGTGACACGGTGGCATCTATGGGCACCACATCTTACTACGAGGGCAGTGTTGGTTGGTTGCTTAACCCAAACCTGTTTAATGAGTGGGTCGATAACGTGGGAATAGGTTTTACGATTAACTACGGAAGTAGCTTAAAAGGTGGCAGCTTGGTTATATTCTTCAACCAAGATTAAGCTCTTTTTTCCAGTTAAGCCCCTACGGCCTCAAATCAATGAGGCTAGTTGAACTTGGAAGTGATAGTTATTGAAGCAGTTCGCTATTAATGGCTTAAGCTATTTAGATCTCTAGCACTCAATATCTTCGCTATCAACTATTGTTAACGGTCAATACACAGTTTGTTTCGACCGGTTTCTTTCGCTTTATACAGCGCTTGGTCAGCAAGCTTCAACACCTCTTCAGGATGTCTGGTGGTTGTGCTATCAGCCAATCCAATGCTCACCGTCACATTCACCACTTCCGATGGTTTACCGTTCTTGCCACGCTTTTTCATACCCACTTCATGATCGTCAGGGCGCTCGTGACTATTCCGAATCGTCATGTCGTAGTTTTGAACCTCGGAAATCAGAGCTTGAAGGTGCTCTTTAACTTGTTCTGAATGTTTGCCTTTGAAGATAATCGTGAACTCTTCTCCACCATAGCGATAAGCTTTAGCGCCGCCTGTGGTTTCCCTCAGAATGCGCGCCACCAGTTTTAACACATCGTCGCCAATGTCATGTCCGTAGGTGTCGTTGAATTGCTTAAAGTGATCGATATCGACCATCGCCATCGAATACTTCCGCCCCAAGTGCTTCATATCGACTTCTAAGGCGTGTCGACCGGGGATGTTAGTCAGTTGGTCATTAAAGGCCATATCATGACTGGCAGACATCACATAGACGATGATCAACGTGCCTGACAGCGAGAACATGGTGCTCGAGATGTACTGAACGTCAAAGAAGATGAACGTACAAGAAGAAAGCAGGATAGCGCTATAAACCACAACATCGATAGAGCGGTTATACACCAACACGAGAATGGCAGTAAGGCCAAGCAAGCAAAGGCTATATAACACTAAAACAAAAGGCAGTTTGGAGAAGTCTCTGACAATAAACAAAAGACCTTCACTCCATGATTCAAAACCGCCGGCATGGAAATGAGAGACGATTAATTGCGCCCACACCATAAATAGAATGAGAACGATGGCGTAGAGCAGCATCGACTTTGAGTTTACGCCGTTATCAGGGAAGGCATAAACAAGTAAGCAAGTGACAGGTACTAATGCCGCAAGTAACGAGAGCTCTAATAGCGTTGTGCCAGTATTGAGAGGCGTTTGTAAGCGAACTTGGATGATCAGATAAGCGACAAGCATGGTCACCGATACCATCGCCATTCGTCCTTGTCTGAATGTGTGGCATAGCAGAACCGCAACGCTCAATAAAATGTAAGGAAGGTTGCTAGCAAACCCTAAATTTGAGTCCGTCACGAGAATGACGTTGTCCATACCAACGAGCAAAATTGTTAACAGGACTAAAGGGAAGCAAAATCGAAACATGCTCGACGTTACAAAAGATGATGCCATTTATGTGGTGAGCCTAACTATATTGATGATCTTATTATTTAATACTATGCGTAGGATACGGTTAAACAAGCGATTGCCAAGCTTTTTGCCTAAATTAGAGCAAAAACATAGTCATAGGTCGCTATTGGTGCAATCATTTTTATATGTATTTGAGTTGCTATTAACCATAGAACGAACTACACAGTATATATGAGAAATTAATTAGTCGTTATAGATACTTAACAAAATCTGCTCTGCTGCTCTTACGTTGGCGCTGTCACTTAAAGGGCTTGATGATCAGTTATCATTGAGCGACCTTGTCATTAAGCGACGAAGATCTGTAATGAAGTCAGAGTAAGATTAAATAATGCCTAAGTTTCAACTATGGACAGTAAAACCTATAACTGAGTTATAGAAAGCTTTTAGGAATTGCATGGTTTCAATTAAACTTAGAAACGACTGCGACTAGAAAGAACCGCTACAAATGGAGGTGTGGTATGCAAATTAGTGTTGATGTACATAATTATATGGAAACTCTGGTAGGTCATGTATTGGCTACCGAGGAATATGTGTCTAGTTATACCAACGAACAGTTGGCCGATCTCGCGTGCTTGGCTTTAGGTCAGCTAAAACCTATCTATATTCGTTTTGATATCGATTTCCTGTCAGCATTGCCAGAAGACAAATTGGTGCTCTATAAACGCAATAGTGAGATCGCGGTCAAAAATGCAGAAAGTATGATTATTGACGATCGAAGACGCGAACGTGACGACAATGTGCCTGTTATATTTAGTCAACACAATTTTGACGATGACGTAGAATTGCAATGGTATGAAAAGCCGTTGTTGAACCGTAAACAGTCATGATAGTTTAGGGTGAATGAGGTCATTTAAGGAGTAAAAAACGTGGGATTCTTTTCTAGATTATTTGGTGGCAAAGAAAAAACCGAACAAAAAGTAGAGATTGAGCCAGTCGAATATAAGGGTTTCAATATCTATCAAGATGCCATTGCAGAATCTGGTCAATACCGTGTTGCTGGGCGAATCGAGAAAGAATTCGATGGTGAAATCAAAACTCACCGTTTTATTCGTTCAGATGTTGTTTCAAACAAACAAGATGCCGATGAATTGATGCTCAAAAAATCGCAGATGTTCATCGACCAAATGGGCGACAATATATTTAGCTAACCAATTAAGGTTAGAATTGATGTTGGTCATAATTTAGAGAGCTTTCAGTGTATATGCTGAAAGCTCTTTTTAGTTTTAGGGACAAAGAACAGCTAGTAGGTTGTTATTAAAAGGATTATTTGCAAGTGGTTTGACCTCTTCGTTCGAGACGGTCGTCATTTATCCAAATGAAGCGCTCAAATTCCATCCAAATCGTTATAAGTAATAACTTTTCCTGTTCTTTGAACAAAACGCTTGAAGTATTAGTTGTCGTTAGATACAAACGAATAAGTCATTCGTGCCAATAGTCAAGGAATAGCTATGCAAATTGGTGTACCAAGAGAAACGCTCGCAGGTGAAACGCGAGTCGCTGCTTCGCCAAAATCGGTAGAACAGCTTCTAAAATTAGGGTTTGAAGTTTGTGTTGAATCACAAGCAGGTGCGTTAGCAAGTTTTGAAGATGCAGCTTATGAACAAGCTGGAGCAAAAGTTGTCACCGCAGATGAAGCTTGGAAATCCGATATTATCTTTAAAGTTAACGCTCCGATCGTTGACGAGTCTAAAAATGAAATCGATCTTCTTAAAGATGGCGCAACATTGGTCAGCTTTATTTGGCCTGCTCAAAATCCAGAATTAATGGAACAATTGTCCAGTCGTAACATCAACGTGATGGCGATGGATTCTGTACCACGAATTTCAAGAGCTCAGGCGTTAGATGCATTGAGTTCTATGGCAAACATCGCGGGTTACCGTGCTGTTGTTGAAGCGGCGCATGAATTTGGTCGATTCTTCACGGGTCAGATTACGGCTGCGGGTAAAGTTCCACCAGCAAAAGTACTGGTTGCAGGTGCTGGTGTTGCTGGCCTAGCGGCAATTGGCGCTGCGGGTAGCTTAGGTGCGATCGTTCGTTCATTCGATGTTCGTCCTGAAGTTAAAGAACAAGTTGAGTCGATGGGCGCTGAATTCTTGGAAGTGGATTTCAAGGAAGATACCAGTGCTGGTGACGGCTACGCAAAAGAGATGTCTGACGCATTCAATAAGAAAGCTGAAGAACTTTATGCAGCTCAAGCAAAAGACGTCGATATCATCATTACAACGGCCCTGATTCCAGGTCGCCCGGCTCCTAAGCTGATTACCAAAGAGATGGTAGACAGTATGAGTGCAGGTAGTGTGATTGTAGATCTTGCGGCAGCCAATGGCGGTAACTGTGAATACACGGTTGCGGATCAAGTCATTACAACGGCTAACGGCGTTAAGGTGGTTGGTTACACTGATATGGTTGGTCGACTGCCGACTCAATCATCTCAACTGTATGCAACGAATCTAGTTAACCTGCTGAAACTGCTTTGCAAAGAGAAAGATGGCAACATCAATATCGACTTTGAAGATGTTGTTCTGCGTGGTGTTACTGTCGTTAAAGAGGGCGAGGTCACTTGGCCAGCTCCACCAATTCAAGTTTCAGCTCAACCACAACAAGCTAAGCCAAAAGCGGCCAAACCAGAGCCTAAAGTTGAAGAGCCTGTTTCTCCAATGAAGAAAGCGGCGGGTATGGCGGTAGCTGTTGGTGCATTCGCTTGGGTAGCTTCGGTTGCTCCAGCTGCGTTCTTATCTCACTTTACCGTTTTTGTTCTCGCTTGTGTGGTGGGTTATTACGTAGTTTGGAATGTAAGCCATTCTCTGCATACGCCTTTGATGTCCGTGACTAACGCGATTTCAGGCATCATTGTAGTAGGTGCACTGTTACAGATCGGACAAGGAAGTGGCGTCGTCACGTTCTTATCATTTATTGCCGTATTAATTGCAAGTATCAATATCTTTGGTGGCTTTACCGTGACCAAACGTATGCTTGAAATGTTCCGTAAAGACTAAGGAGTAACAGATGTCTGAAGGATTAGTACAAGCAGCTTATATTGTTGCTGCTGTATTCTTTATTATGAGCTTGGCTGGGTTATCGAAACAGGAATCTGCGCGTGCAGGTAACTATTACGGTATCACGGGTATGGCAATCGCGTTGATCGCAACGATCTTTGGCCCTCACTCTGCAGGTATTGTGTGGATCATCATTGCTATGGTGATCGGTGGTGGTATTGGTATCCACTACGCAAGAAAAGTAGAAATGACTGAAATGCCTGAGCTGGTGGCGATTCTGCACAGCTTCGTAGGTATGGCGGCGGTACTTGTAGGTTACAACAGCTACATCGATCCACCTGCTGCTGTTTCTATCAACCCTGCAGATATTCATGCAGAGCACGTGATCCACCTAGTGGAAGTGTTCCTTGGCGTGTTTATAGGTGCGGTGACGTTCACGGGCTCTATTGTTGCGTTTGGTAAACTTCGTGGCGTTATCTCTTCGTCTGCATTGAACATCCCTCATAAGCACAAGTGGAACCTAGCGGCTATCGTTGTTTCTACACTACTGATGATCATGTTCGTTAAAGCGGACGGCAGTATGTTCGCGCTTATGGTGATGACGCTTATCGCATTCGCATTCGGTTACCACTTAGTGGCATCGATTGGCGGCGCAGATATGCCAGTAGTTGTCTCTATGCTTAACTCGTACTCTGGTTGGGCAGCAGCCGCGGCAGGTTTCATGCTTGCAAATGATTTGCTTATCGTAACTGGTGCATTGGTTGGTTCGTCGGGTGCGATTCTGTCTTACATCATGTGTAAGGCGATGAACCGCTCTTTCATCAGCGTTATTGCTGGTGGATTCGGCCAAGAAGTGGTTGTGTCTGATGGCGATGAAGAGCAGGGTGAACACCGCGAAACATCAGCTGAAGATGTGGCTGATATGCTGAAAAACTCTAAGTCAGTAATCATCACTCCAGGGTACGGCATGGCAGTAGCTCAAGCTCAATACCCAGTGCATGAAATCACTGAGAAGCTACGAGCGCAGGGCATTAATGTTCGATTTGGTATCCACCCAGTAGCAGGTAGGTTACCGGGTCACATGAACGTACTGCTTGCTGAAGCTAAAGTGCCTTACGATATCGTTCTGGAAATGGACGAAATCAACGATGACTTCGATGAGACAGATACTGTATTGGTAATTGGTGCGAATGACACCGTAAACCCTGCAGCACTTGAAGATCCAAACAGCCCAATTGCTGGTATGCCAGTGCTTGAAGTTTGGAACGCTCAGAATGTTATCGTATTCAAACGTTCGATGAACACAGGTTACGCCGGTGTGCAAAACCCACTGTTCTTCAAAGAGAACACGCAGATGCTGTTTGGCGATGCTAAAAAGAGCTGTCTAAGCATCTTAGAACATCTATAGAGATCACCTCTAAGCAATCTGTAATAACTCGATAAGGAGCTCATTTGAGCTCCTTTTTTTATCTTACGAAAGCGATTCTATGTGTGAGCTCAGTTGCTACTAAGTTAACGAAGCTTATGCAAAACTTGTCGCAATTGAGGTTGGGCTGGTCAATCAGTCTACTAGTACATCTGTACAGTATGGCCGTAATATATCGGACTTTATCTCTGTAACTCGCCATTCTCACTGTTTTTCATGCGGTTAAAAATTTATCTTTGATAGCGAATGGTATATATTTGGTTGATCTATATGAATTTGCGTTGGTTTGTGATCATCAAAAGAACATTTACTCTTCTTATCGCTACGTTGTCTGTGTCTGCAAACGCATTTGCTGACTCTTTACCTGAGCGTATCGATAATTTCACCAAACTCTTTGATCATGAAACGGCTATCGAATCTTACGATATTCGAGTGCTACAGGCTGATTATCCAACACGTTTGATCATGCCGTCTTCTATGCTGCCGCAAACAGCAGAGTACCCGTTAAAAGACATCCAGCGCTTATACCAGTTATCAAAAACCTGTAGCGGTAAACTACCGTTAAGCCCGTTGATTACTGAGCCTTTAGTTTTTACTCGTGCAATGTGTAAAGGCACCAAGCTTTCTGACCGTTGGTTTAGCCGCAGTGGTTTGATTCACCCTGGTGGTGGTTCTTATGCGGCACGATACGTTGAGAAGTACCCAGAAAAGTTCGACTCTCTGAAGCGCTTTATGCATATTCAAGAGCGACCAAACACTGAACACGACGAACTGCTGTCTCGCTTGCAGCAAATGGACAGCGAAGCCATCACCGCGCTGCTTGCTGGTGCGAGTATGTTTGTTGAGCTGGATGAGATGTGGGTAAAACGCGGCGACAGATATTACCTGTATAAAGAATCAGTCTGGAATGAAAACGCCACGCTTGCTGGGTTATCGTTTAGCTTGTCTTCAGAGGGCAACAGCTGTTTTGTCCAGCGTGGTAACGTGTGTTGGGAAATAGAAGATCATTCAGAGCTTCTGCAAGTTGCCATGTTTATCTTGGTTATTGCCAATATCATGCTTGTCTTAGGTTGGGCGATTTACCGCTGGAACAGCAAGAAACAAGAGATGAAGAGTCGCATGCTGGTTCTTCAAATCCTAACGCACGAATTAAGAACACCGATTGCGAGTTTGTCATTGACGGTGGAAGGGTTCAGACGTGAGTTCGAACACTTACCAGAATCGGTATATGATGAGTTCCGTAGGCTGTGTGAAGATACACGCCGTTTAAGACAGTTGGCGGAAGCAAGTAAAGATTACTTGCAATCAGATAACCAACCGCTCGCAACAGAGTGGGTGCCAAGTGTTGAAGAGTGGCTCCAATACAAAGTTGAAGAAGACTTTGCGCCGGGGATTGAACTCCGTGTAAACAAAGATATAGCTGCAAAAGTGAACGTATATTGGTTAGGAACGTGCATCGATAACCTAATCAGAAATGCCGTGAAATACGGCGTGGCTCCAGTAATTCTAGAACTGAATACTTCTGACAAGAAGCTGACATTCAAAGTTATAGATAATGGAGACTTGTCTCGCAAAGATTGGGGGCAACTAAGAAAGCCATTCGTAAGTAAGAGTGGACTCGGTTTAGGTCTGACGATAGTGGAATCTATGGTTGGAAAAATGGGCGGTCACATGACGCTTATCGGCCCCCCAACAACATTTATTTTGGAGATACCTTGTGAAACAGACATTGCTTCTCGTTGAAGATGATAAAAATTTAGCTGACGGTTTATTAGTTAGCCTTGAGCAAGCTGGATATGAATGTTTGCATGCAGAACTGATCTCTGAAGTTGAAGGCTACTGGGAACAAGCGGATCTAGTGATTCTAGACCGTCAACTTCCTGATGGCGACTCAGTAGATTCACTCCCAGGTTGGAAGAAAAAGAAAGATATCCCAGTTATTTTGCTGACGGCTCTCGTGACAGTAAAAGACAAAGTAGCAGGCCTAGATTCAGGTGCAAACGACTACTTAACAAAGCCATTCGCAGAGGCTGAGCTATTTGCTCGAATTCGTGCTCAACTTCGCCTGCCAGATTCTGAAGAACAAGATGCATCAAAAGTTATTGCTCAAAATCTTGTTATCGATAAAGCGACACGTGAAGTGTTTTTCAATGAACAGGAAGTAACGTTAACGCGCACTGAATTTGATCTATTACTGTTCTTGGCAAGTAACCTTGGACGCGTATTTACACGTGATGAACTGCTTGACCATGTATGGGGTTACAACCATTTCCCAACAACACGTACGGTGGACACACACGTTCTGCAACTAAGACAGAAACTGCCGGGTCTAGAAATTGAAACGCTGCGTGGCGTTGGTTACAAGATGAAAGCGTAATGAGAATAGCCTTACTTCCACTATTACTGTTTTCTTGCGTAGCGAATACCGCGCAAGCAACGGATTGGTTTAAGAGCAGCGATGCTCTGACTCAAGTTCATAAACATCTGCTAGATAATGATTTACCCCAGATGTTTGATTCATTAGTGGAAGTTTGGCAAATCAACTCTTCTCAATCACGAGAAGATCACCTCAATGAACTGTTCGATCAAGCATTGAACAAAGATTGTGGTAAAACCCTCACCAGAAAAACACTACCGGATTGGATCAGTTCAGTCGTCGTTAAAAGACACATCATTCAAAGCCCTGGTCGAGATACCTTTCGAGTATCGATTAATGTCGAATCCGAAAACAACATTCAAGACATTACCTTCGAGAAGTGGGTCGATAAGATCGTTTCTTCGGACAGTGAGCTAACCAAAGACAGTGAAGTGGTAAACAACGCATCGGTGAGTCTATACCGCAAGCGTTACAATTTAGCCTCTCAACTTGAATCCGGTTTATATCGTTTAAGCGTAAAAGACGATGGCGGGAAGTCTTGGAGCACTTGGGTTGTTTTGGGGGAAGTCGCCATGCGTCAACAAGTTCGCTGGGCATCAAAAGACACTTGGCGAATCGATAAAAAAGAACTACTCAATCCTTATTGTCCGCTCCCTAAGCTCGAAATCGGTTTGTACGATTACGTTGATGAACACTATGAGCAGGTGTGGGGCAAGAGCTACGAATCTGATTATCCAATGAACCTCACTGGCGAAGAACTTCCCAATGATCGCTATGTTTTGGCGGTTTCAATGGTGCATTCACGCTGGCAAGGCGACATAGCGATAGAACAAGCACAAACTATCAGTAAAACTTATGATATTTCTAGCGAAGAAGAGTTAAAGTAATTTAAAATTGTGCCGTTAACTATGTAAGGGATCTAACAAAGATAAACGGCATGAAAAAAACTACAAAACTACTCGCAGCGTCAATTGCATTCGCCAGTCTTCCTCTTTCAGCAGCAAACTACGCCATTGAAGCGCGTGGTGATGCGATGGGTGGTGTTGGTGTTGTTTCAGCAAACTTCCTAACAGCTCCATTCTATAACCCAGCACTTGTTGCGATTTATCGTCGTAATGATGACATGGGAATGATCACGCCAAGTTTCGGCGGTAACTATAATGACCCTAACGACATGAAATCGAATATCGATAGTGTCGTTGATGCGTCAAACACCGCAGACTTAGATGCAGCGCTTAACAAACTTGATGGCAACCAAGCTAATGTAGAATTGGGTGGTGTTGTCGCGTTTGCTCTTCCTAATCAGTTTGTCGCGGCGAACCTTTTCGCTAAAGCCTATACAGAATCATTTGCGACTCCTAACGTTTACACGACAGGTTCAGATGAAGACAAAGTAGAACTGTCTACTGTTGAAGCGGTTTCAATCGGTGTAGCAGAAGTTGGCCTTTCTCTAGCAAAATACCAAACCTTTATGGGGCAACATATCTCTTTTGGTATCACACCTAAGATCCAACGTATTTACACGTATAACTATGTTGCGTCGGTTAATGATTACGATTTGTCCGACGTTAGAGAAAACAGCGATGGCGACACTGCATTCAATATGGATGCCGGTGCACTTTGGTTCTTCGGCCCGTTCCGAGTAGGTGTTGCAGCAACTAACTTGATCTCTAGAGATATCGAAACCAAAGATACAACAAGAACACTTACCAGCAGCACAAGTAGTGCGACACACCAAGTTGGTGGTAAATACACTTACCAACTAGAGCCGGTTTACACAGTGGGTGCAGGTATCGTATCGGACTACTTTTCTTTTAGTGTTGATTACGACCTAAACGAGACTGAGAAGTTTACTTCGTTCGAAGACAACGAGCAGATGATTCGTGTTGGTACTGAAGTCGACCTGTTACGTCAGCTTAAGCTAAGGGGAGGGTATTACAAGAACCTGGCTTACTCTGATTCCGAAGGAACAGTGACAGCTGGTATTGGTATCTCGCCATTGAACTTGTTTCAGCTAGATCTAAGTGCTAACTACACAAATGAAAATGCAATGGGTGCATCAATCAATTTCCTTGCTAGTTACTAACAGTCCTTATATAGTTCTGCTCCTAAATAAAGGAGCAGAGCATGCTAAACGACTTACCAACCCTTTCTCACGAAGAACAACAGAAAGCTGTTGAACGAATTCAAGAAATGATGACCCAAGGCATCAGCACAGCACAAGCTATCAAAATCGTTGCTGAGCAAATTCGTGAAGAAATGAGTAATAAAGAAGAGTAGGGCATCAGCCCTTCTTTTTTAACACCTTAGTGCACTATAACTAAATATTTTACCCTATAATATATTATCTCGTACATCCCAACTCTTTAGTTACCCTAACCCCCGATCTACCCAAAACCCTTAAATACCATTTATTCAATTAGTTACGTCAGAGTAATCCACTTTTCAGGCCTTTCTTGGTTTTGAGTTGTAATTAAATTACAGTAAGATATGAAAGTAAAACAATCGCCATTATGGGTGTCAGTATTTATGTCGCCGCATCTAAGTGGTTAAATATATTGCGTTTTTTATGGCTAGTGACGTTGTGACTTGTATTTTGAACGGATGAGAATCCATGAATGCTCAGAAGCAGACAAATGAGGATTTCATCGAAGAACAGGGCGAGACAAGCCACAGCGGTAATGTACAAAACCGATACCGCGAATGACTTACCACTGCTTAGAGTAAGCTTCGTTGCCACATATGTGCTTTACAGAACAAATATTTAGGTAGCTTACGAGGCGTAAAGGAGTTGTGTTGAAGTCGATAAAGGAACGACACGTATCAATTTGAGAATGTTAATGATGGCGGTATTACGGATAGTGTGTGCGAATCGATTAGAATTCTGATGAGAGAGCAAAGTTTATGGGCTTGTTAAGTCAGCCGTAAAATGTAATTGCTGACTAAATAGAGAGTAGATATCGACAGGGTATTGATGCGTGTTGATAGAGCATTGAATATTGAGCTGCATGCTAGTCTGGCTAGGCTTAGTCAAACCTAACGACTTGGTTTCGTCCGTTATCTTTAGCTTGATAGAGTGCCTTGTCTGCACGCTTAATGGCTGAACGAATCGATTCATTCTGTGTAAGTTGGGTAAAACCAACGGATGCGGTGATGATAAGCCCTTTGGGCCAAGTGGTTTCGTCCATTGAAGAGTAGAGTTGAGCAATAGTCTCGTTACACTGTAGCGTTGTTTGTTCTATGCAAACTAACAAGAACTCCTCGCCGCCCCAACGATACAATAAGTATTGCTCACCAAGGTTGTCGTTCACCGTTGAGACAAACAGAATAAGAACTTGATCACCGGTTTCATGACCGTATTGGTCGTTGACCTGCTTAAAATGGTCCAAATCAAACAGAGCAATGTGAATTGTCTTTCCTTGTTGTGCGAGGCGTTCAAAATCGTAAAAGGTATCTAACGCTTCGGTTCTGTTACGACAGCCAGTTAGAGGGTCGGTAGTCGCCTTTATCTTTAATTCTTCGATTTCTTGGGCTAACAAGCGCTGTTGGTTTACTGAAAGCATTCTCGCTCGTCTAGCTACGTATGACGCCCCACAGACATAGCAGACTGCGTAGATTACCCATAAGCTAATCAAGATCTGCCATAACATAACCTTGTCCATAATCTTACCGTGGAAAACGATGCTCTCGACCGTGAGAGTATGGTGGCCATCGAGCGTGCTAGCTCCCAGCCCCAATTCAACTGAAACAGCGTTAGTAATATCGACTCCGCTGTTGGTTATCGGGTGGTTGTAGTAGTCAATCCACCATAAAGGGACATTGAAGTAATCTAAATCGATATGTTTTCTATCGGGGAATGAGAAGTCTAAGCGATTGAACTTGTTAGAAATAGGGTCGCCTTGGACGCTGTAGTTGTCGTCGTGGTTACGTATGTAGAATCGAAACCTTGGATCCTCTTGACCTTCATATTCCATATTGATGGTGACAGAATCAAATGTGGAGAGATCTAAGCCTTTACCTTCAGTAGAGAGAACAAATTCAACCTCACAGAAAGGTGAACTATAGGTACGATTAAAGTCACACTGTAACTCAATTTTGTCTTTTGACTTGTATAACGACCCTATGGTGCCGCCATCATGGTCTCTATCTGTGTTTACGCGTGTAGGGTATCTGTCTGGTGTGATGATGTAGTTCTTATCCATGATGGTATGGAAAGAGATCAGCGACAGCACGGTCATTGCCAGGCAAAAAACAGAGAAGAAGATGTTGAGTTGTCTGAATGCTTTGTCGCTCATAATATATTTCGTACGTAAACCTGTAACATTATGCGTGATGGAGTATGCAGGCGCAACTAGGGATTCGATTTTGGATTGAGTTTGGCAAGTATCGTTTGGTCAACAAGCCAGATACAGTCGTTCTTCACCAAAAAATACGCGCCCGGCGATCGATATATGCCTTAATAGCGTTGTTTTTGTTCGGTATTTATACGAGAGGTGACGTTTTTAAGGGGGTAATAATTTAACTGTATAAATAAACAGTATCTATTTGGTTCTTTATTTTGTGTTCCATACGACCAAGCTTTCACCTGTACAGCAAGTTACAGTGTCACTTTATTTGATAATTACATGGGTCGATAGACCAATAAACGCTTTCTAAGTTTTCTAATCTCAGGCGGTAACACCATTGCGACTTCAAAAGCGGGCATATCAGTTAGAGAAAACAAGTAAAGAAGAACTAAGCGCAATGGGTTTAAAGTAACTCTTAGGTTTATTACCAAAGCTACCTAAATTTAATTGAACGTAATTTTAGGGTAAACCGTGATTATGGAACTCCCATGTATCGGTGTTGTGTACTAGCGAATAAGTGTAATGAATCTATGCTTGGCATGGTGTTACAAACAAAACATTGGACAGACATTGCCGTTTAATAATCCCACTAAACACAAAGTACTAACGCTAGAGAGTCGTTAGACAGGTTTGAAAAATGTGTGTGCGAATCTACGTAAGACACACGAACTTTATTAGCTGATGGATTTAAATGAAAGCTCAGCATGTGCCGTTGATAAGAAACATTGGTCGCGTGTGTGAAATCTGAAAAAGAAACAACAGCAATGCCAATGCTCACAACAATTACACACGGCGCAGCGAACCGTGAGTGCAAACAGAGAAGTGGTAAGATAAGTTAAACCAGATGGACAAAGTTTCTCGTCAATCAGATTTGCTGAATGAAGGTTGGATTGTGTAGATGTTGGCCGCACATATAATTATTTGATTTCAAATGCGCTAAGAAAACTCTGAACGGCGCAAGAAGCGTGAGAGTCAGTTGAAACTAAGGTTTTAAGGACAAACGATGAGAATACTACCTTTAGAATTAACTATACGTGACTGCGTATTATGTACGTTATGTTAAATTGGTTTTGGTGTTTATAAGGCAGGTATCTTTGTGTGATGCCCTGCCTTTGTATAGTGTCGATATTCTCTAAATTATACTGTGTATTTAACCATATTGGCTATTTACCATAAAATACCTAATAACCAGTGATAATAATCTTCGATTTTAACCCTGGTATTAGTTAGAGATTAACCGCCAGCAAATTTAACTTTGTAGCCTTTCTTTTCAAGGTGCGCTTTGATCTTATCACGAGCGTCACCTTGAATTTCGATGTTGCCGTCTTTTACTGAGCCACCGCAGCCGCAAACTTTCTTGAGTTCTGCTGCCATTAGTTTTAATGGTGCGTCATCTAGGTCTAAGCCAGTCACGACAGAAACGCCTTTGCCTTTGCGGCCTTTGGTTTCTTTTTGGATTCGAACGATACCATCGCCTTTAGGGCGTTGGACTTTCTCTTCTTCAGGCTTAATACGACCTGTTTCTGTTGAATATACTAGGCTCATAATTTACTTCTTTTGTTGCTCTGCTTTTTGTTTTGCGAGTAAGTAAGCTTCTATATGGCGTTGGATTGCAACCTTGCCGCCTTTAATTAAGCGACCGTTAAACATGCAATACCACGCATTAGGCTCACCGGTGTCATTCTTGATTTGGTAGCCGTTGAAGTTTTCAGTCGAGCCACCAGTTCCTCTCGACTTATTTAATGACATGAATTCTTTTGGATCAATAATAGATGCGGTATCAATCCACCAATCAATACTCTTTTTCACGGCAGCTAGGTTGCCCTGAATAACGTTGTTTTTTAACTTAGCACGCCAAACTGTGTTGTTAGCATCTATCGATTGAAGATGGACGCTTCGGTAAATTGAATTAGCCATATCTATTAATCATCTTTCTGTTTTCACTGCATTAATCATAAGTATACTAATAATGATATCAAGCATAATATGGTAAAAACACCTGTCGAGGTATGGTAATTTGAGAAAAAAAGTCCCTATTTTAACCGACTCTGTGATAATCAATTCATTTGTTGAAAAATTAAACAGTAACGCGACAATAGAAATTATAGATGAGTTGACAGGATTTCAATACTCTCGCAATTCACTGTTAGGCATTTATAGTGATTGGAATCGCTATCATGCGTTCTGTACCAAACATCGTATTAACACACTTCCCGCATCTATAACTGCTGTTCGTCGTTTTCTTGAAACGGAGTCCAACGATAGAAAATACGCATCGCTAAAACGTTACACTGCAACGCTTAGCATGTTACATACTGTGTTGAGCTTTGCTAACCCGATCAAGCACAGGCAAGTTCGCTTTACCCTACTCCACTTACAATCTCAAATGGCCGGTGACGCTAAACAAACCAATGCTATGACATCTGCGCATCTCACTGATTTAAATACGCTGCTCTCCCATGAGAAAGCAAACCTGAAAGAGATCAGAGACATCGCTATTTATAACGTGATGTTCGAGTGTGCTTTAAAACGCTCAGAGCTTAAGGTGTTATCGATGAGTGATGTTGATTACGTTCAAGATCATTACCAAGTAACAGTCAAAGATTCGGCTTATCAGTTGTCACAAATAGCCAGTGCTGCACTTCAACGTTGGTTTTCGTTTACTGGTATACAAGATGAGTTGTCAGTATTTCGAGCGATAGACAAGCATGAAAATATTGGTTTGCAGCCTTTAGATGATTCGTCCATCTATAGGATATTGAGAAGAGCTAGCGACTTACTTAAATTGCCAGAAAATCACCATTTCTCTGGAAACTCGATTCGTGTTGGTGCTGCACAAGAGTTGTCGAAACAAGGTCTTAAGGTTAGAGAGATTCAGAACTTTGGTCGTTGGCTCAGCCCTGCAATGCCAGCCCAATATGTAGGTTTCACGGGAACGGCTGAGAGTGAGAAAATGAAGTTTAAGGCGTTAATACCTTGGCAATGACGGTTCGTAGATTACTGGGATATCACTATTTTGATATAAGTTGTGGTTAAAACGATCGATTTTTAAAATAGCTGGCTTTAAAAACAACAAGTGCTTTGGCAGAAAGCTCAAGGCACTTGTTGGTTCAGCTCTAAGTGAACGAAAATGAGTCAGAAAACCTAAGAAAGGCTCGTTCTCACGCAGTTCTCCAAGAACTGGCTGAATTTGTGGCCGTCATGCTCAACCATTTTAGGGAACATGGAGATTGGCGTCATACCTGGGAAGGTGTTGACTTCGTTTAGGTAGATCTCGTTGTCTTGCGTTAAGAAGAAGTCGATACGAGACAAGTGACGAAGCTTCATCTGAGTGAAGACTTTTCGAGCGCTGTCTGCAATTAATTCACGCTGTTCGTCTGTTAAGTTACTTGCTTCAACTTCAGTAATCGAGTGACTGTCTGCACTGTACTTCTCTTCGTAAGAGTAAAATGCGCCGTTCGGTGCAATCACCTCACCCGGCTTGCTGATATGTAGCTCGCCATCGATTTCATAAGCAGCAATTTCTAGCTCTCTAGGCACCACTGATTTCTCAACCAATACTTGGTCCGAGAAAGTGAACGCCTTGTTGATAGCCTCGCTTAACTCTTCTACTTGGTTAACTTGGTAACAACCTACAGAAGAACCTTGACGAGCCGCTTTCACAAACACTTTACCCCACTTTTCAAATGCTTGAGTTGCTTGTGAGTGATCTTGATCATTGTTGTCTGATAAGAACAGGTACGGCGTGTTTGGAATACCGAGTGCGTCGTACCAAAGCTTTGACGTGATTTTGTTAAAGCTGTTGTTACTCGCTTCTGAACCACAACCTAGGTATGGAATTTTAGCCATTTCAAACAGGGATTGAATGTCACCTGTTTCACCTGGGAAGCCGTGGATGCAAGGCACAATGAAATCGACTTTAGATGCTAAATTGTCACCGCGTAAGGTTTGGTCGTTAATATCAAGATAAACCAATTCACCAGAATCAAGACACCAGCCTTCGTTTTTAATTTCAACTCTTACAACGTTAAAATCTGCAACGCTATTGAGTTGTTCAAAAAGGTAATTGGCTGAAACTAAAGACACTTCATGCTCTGAAGATCCACCGCCGCAAAGTAGAAGGATGTTTGTGGTGTTCATGGGTAAATTCGGTCCTTGAAACTAGGAGTACTGACTTCAATGATAAACAAAAGTCGAGATAGGTACAGTGTTTTGATTGTTAAAATTGCGTTCGAAAGATCGAGCGATTAACTATTAAACAAAACAGCGAGTCTTAAAACAAAAGAAGGAGCATTTGCCCCTTCTTTATGAATCAAAACTTAGTTCAACTTGTTAAGCGTAGGGTATTCAGAGTTCTTGATGTCATCAATGCTCTTAACGAACGGCTTCAAGTTTTGGAAAGTGTTCGGCAGTGTTGAGATTGCCTTTTTAGCTTCTAAGCGTGTTGCGTAGTCACCATAAAGTACCGTGAACCACTTAGTGCCGTTAACCATTTTGTAGTTTTCCCAAACTGGTTGAGAAGTCGTAGGTAGCATTTTCACGAAAGAATCGACTTTACTTTGGCTGCCAACAGCAACAACTTGAACGGTGTAACCAAAACGTTGGTTCATGTCTTGTTGTTTCTTGGTTGGGCCTGTCACTACGGCAACTGGCTTCGCTTTAGTCGTTTGAGCGACTTTCTGTTCAACAGGTTCGGTTCTGATAACGTTGACAACATTTTCTTCAACAACGCTTGTTTGCTCAGATTGAGATACAACTGGAGCTTCAACTTTTGCCGTTTTGTACTCTTCTTGATAACTATCTGAAGTGACATTGGTAACGTAGTCGTCAGATACACATGCAGCCAAGAGCAGTGGCAAAGTCACAATTGCAAATTTTTTCATGGAAAGCTCTATATCCTTAATAATAATTACTATAAATCATGCCGATACGTCGGTTTAGAATCAAGTTAACTTTGAGATTATACACCATTACTGGGTGACCTATTTCACAAACTTTATGCAGTGTTTGCTTATTCATCTGAATTCGGTGAATTTGCCATCAACCCGTAAGTGCAAAGTAAGTTACGATGAACTTACGTGCATTGCTAGGATATGTCTATGAATCATCTTGATCCCCTACTTAAACCCCGTTCAATCGCTGTTGTTGGTGCTTCTCAACGAGAAACGCGCGCAGGTTATATTGTTATGAACAACTTATTGCACGGGGATTTTAAAGGTGCGGTGATGCCGGTTACGCCGAAATATGATTCAGTGGCCGGTGTGCTTTCTTACAAGAACATTTTGTCGTTACCGATTGTTCCTGATCTCGCAATCTTGTGTACCAATGCGACTCGCAATGTCGCTATTTTTGAAGAGCTGGCTGAGAAAGGTATAGCCTCTGTCATTGTGCTTTCTTCAGACATGCAGCAAGAAAGCGATAATGGTGAGACGTATGATGAACGATGCCTAGCGATTGCAAAAAAACACAGCATTCGAGTGTTGGGTTCTAATAGTTTGGGGGTAATTGTCCCGTGGTTAAATTTGAACGCCTCATTCTCTCCAGTGACAGCATTACCCGGTAAGATCGCCTTTATTTCTCAGTCGGCAGCTGTGTGTACCACTATTCTCGATTGGGCTAATGACAAAGAGATCGGTTTCTCGGCTTTTATCTCTATAGGCAATGGCAGCGATATCGAATTCTCGGAGTTATTGGATTATCTGAGCACCGACTCTCACACCGAAGCGATATTGCTCTATGTAGACAGCATTACTGATGCGAGGCGCTTTATTTCTGCAGCGCGTGCGGCTTCGCGCAACCGACGAATTCTGGTGTTGAAAGGCGGTCGAACGGCGAAAGGCAGAGCCGCAGCAATGGCTCACACTGGCGGAGCCGACACATTAGATATTATTTATGATTCCGCAATCCGACGCAGCGGCATGCTACGAGTTAAGAACTTACATGAACTGTTTGCTGCGGTAGAAACACTGACTCATTCAGTCCCCTTGCGTGGTGAGCGTTTAGCAATTGTTACCAACGGTGGCGGCCCTGCGATTATGGCGGTGGATACCCTATTTGACCGCGGTGGTAAGCTCGCAGAGTTTTCAGAAGAGACACTTGATAAGTTGAACAAAGTGTTGCCATCGAGTTGGTCTCATAGCAATCCTATCGATATTGTTGGAGACGCTGGTGATCAGCGTTATATCGACACCTTAAACATCTTACTCGATGGTGATGAAGCGGATGCGATTCTTATCATGCATAGCCCTTCAGCGGTCGCACATTCCGCTAAAACGGCAGAACGAATAGTTGAAGCGATTAAGAAGCACCCTCGCCACAAGCGCTTTAACATCCTGACGAATTGGTCTGGTGAGCTAACAGCAAGGCCCGCACGAAAGCTGTTTACCGAAGCGGGTTTCCCAACTTATCGGACCCCTGAAAGCTCTGTGGTCGCATTCATGCACTTAGTCGAGTACAGACGTAACCAACGTCAGTTAATGGAAACGCCGACTACTGCAGAAAAAGTACACATTGAAGATCTAGCAGATGCGAAAAGTTGGATAGAAAGACAACTACTGGATAAAGATACAGTTAGCCTTGATACTCACCAAAACAGTCAGTTTTTCAAGAGCTTCAACCTCGATGTGTTACCAACTTGGATCGCTTCTGACCCAAGTGAAGCAGTACACATCGCTGAAACGATTGGTTATCCCGTCGCAGTAAAATTACGTTCTCCGGATATTGCACATAAGTCAGACGTACAAGGCGTAATGCTTAATTTAAGAAACAGTAGTGAAGTTGCCAATGCGGCTCAGGCAATTCTCGATCGTTCTCAATTATCCTTCCCTACAGCAAACATCCACGGCTTGTTAATTCAAGGTATGGCCAAACTCGCGGGCGGCCAAGAGTTGCGTATTAAGGTTACAACAGACGAAACCTTTGGCCCAATTATTTTACTTGGACAAGGTGGTTCGGAGTGGGATGAATCGATTGATGCTGCCGCTGCTTTTCCACCGCTCAACATGACACTGGCGCGTTACTTGATTATACGGGCGATAAAAAGTGGCAAGATTCGTCTACAAAAGCTTCCTAACCCGATTGATATAGAAGGCCTTTCTGAATTATTGGTTCGCATATCGCAGATGGTGGTTGATTGCCCTGAAATACACGATTTGGATATCCATCCAGTACTGGCCAACGGAGACAAGTTCACGATATTAGACGCCGATATCATATTGAAAGCCTACGAAGGGGATCCGCAAGAGAGGTTGGCCATTCGCCCTTACCCAGTTGAGCTTGAAGAACGTATCCAGCTAAAAGATGGAACCGAAGTGTTGTTACGCCCTATTCTTCCCGAAGATGAACCGCTTCATGCTGACTTCATTAACCGAGTTTCTAAAGAAGATCTCTATAAGCGTTTCTTTAGTGATGTCGGTGAATTTAATCATGAGGCGTTGGCGAATTTCACTCAGATTGATTTCGATAGAGAAATCGCCTTTGTGGTCGTTCGCGAGGAACAAGGCGTTCCAGCGATCATCGGCGTGTCCCGTGCGCTGATTAACCCAGAGAACACGGACGCCGAATTCGCAATATTGATTCGTTCTGACCTTAAAGGTGTTGGTCTAGGTCGCATTCTTATGAGCAAGGTTATCGACTATTGTCGAGCGAAGCAGACTAAACAGATGTCGGGTATGACGATGCCAACCAATAGAGGGATGCTGACACTAGCTCAAAAGCTCGGTTTTAAGCTAGATATCAGTTTTGAAGACGGTACTGCAGATATGGTGTTACCGTTACTTTAACGCCCACGTCTTTTTAAGATGTTGGATACACCAAGACTTGGCGTCGCCCATTTTGTTGCGTCGCCAAGCCATAACGATATCGATCGGTTGTGGTTCTGTACCCGAGATCTGCTGTAGTACGCCAGATTCAATCAAAGGTTTAGCGACACTATTCGGTAAGGTGCCAATCCCTAGTCCTGATGTCAAAGCCTCTACTTTCGCAGGAAAGCTTGTCACAGTTAAACGTGGCTGTTTTTCTAGAATATTGATGCTTAATGCTGGTTGATCGCGCGCGGTATCTGCAATAGCAATAACCCTGTAACTTTCTCTAGCCTTTTGGTCAAAATCACCAGAACGTTTGTGAACATAGTGGTTTGATGCCGCTACCCAAACCATTTCCATTTTACCGATAACGTCACTTTTCATGTCGTTTGGGATAGTGTCAACCTTTGGGCACACCAACAAATCGGCTCGCCCATCTGAAAGTGATTCCCAACACCCAGCTAAGATCTCTTCTTGTAAACGAACGCGTGTTTTACTGATTTTTCCTAGTTCATCTACCAACGGGAAAAAGTTAGCAATCGGGATAATGCCATCAAAGGCGATGGTCAAATCGAGCTCCCAACCATTGGCTAGAATGCTTGCCTCGTTAACAAGACGTTCTGTTGCTCCAAGAATTACCCTACCTTGTTCAAGTATCAACTGACCCGCTTCCGTGAAATTTGCACGGTGGCCTGAGCGGTCAAAAATCATGATATCCAGATCTTGTTCAAGCTTCTGTATTTGATAACTGAGTGATGAAGGCGCTCTGTCCATTTCATTGGCCGCGGCGGCGAAACTTCCACGTCGGTCGATGGCATCTAATATGTGTAACGCTTCAAGTGTTATTGGACTATGCATTAGTTTTCCACTTTATAAATGAGAGGTCTATCACAAAAATGGAAGCATTCACCAGGTAAATGGAACCATTAAAGGTCTTTTAATACAACGAGTTATACGGTTTAGGTGTGTTTTTAATGACAAAATTACAAATAAATTGAAATGCAAATAATAGTAATTATCATTTAGATCCAATATTATCTTTCGCAAATCAAGATAATACTATGGAATTAAGGTAACTATCAGATGTATAAGCAATCCCTACTCTCTGCTTCAATCGTTTTAGCGCTTTCATCAACATCAGCCTTTGCTGAAGATTATGCCCTATTTGACGAGGTTGTTGTATCTTCGACTCGTACTAATCAACAACTTGAAGATGTTGCTGCGTCGGTAACTGTGATTAACGATAAAGATATCGAAAAAAACATGGTTACGGATGTAGAAGACTTATTTAAGTACACACCAGGTGTCACGGTGACTACGAATTCTCGCCAAGGGATTCAAGGTATTAACATTCGTGGTATGGAAGGTAACCGAGTAAAGGTTATCGTTGATGGAGTATCACAAACTAGCCAATTTACTCCAAGTGGTACTCAGTCATATAACTTCATTAACTCTTCACGCATTGATGTCGATACGGATATGTTGAAGTCTGTCGAGATTGTTAAAGGTGCGGCTTCCTCTCTGTATGGTTCTGACGCGATTGGTGGTATTGCTGCGTTCGAAACAAAAGACCCGAGTGACTTTTTAAAAGACAAAGACTTCGGTGGCCACGCGAAGTTCAACTACTCTTCATCTGATAATACCTTTAGCGAATCGGTTGCTTTAGCAAATCGTATTGGCGACCTCGAAACGTTAGTTGCTTATACTCGCAGAGACGGTGAGCAAACTGATAACTTTGGTACACCTGATGAGCAAGATACTCAGAACAACAACTTGTTGGTTAAGCTTCAGTACCAATTAAACGAACAACACCGTTTAGAGTTTTCTGGTAACTTCATAGAGAATTCTGGTGATACCGATTTAAATAGTGCAAGTTACACCGACTACACTGGCGAAGACTCAACTAGCCAACAGCAAATCGGTATCAAACATATTTGGGATGCTGACCTAGCGTTTGCAGATACTATTACTTGGCAAGCTGACTGGCTGAGCAAAGAAGAGAATGGCGTAACTAATCGTACTTCTAATGGCGGTATGTTCCTACCTCCGGCAGGTAATGTTCAGAAAAAGGACTATATCTACGAGGATGAAGGTTATCAATTTGATGTGCAATTCGATAAGTTCTTCATGACGGGTAATGTAGAAAACTACTTTATCTATGGCGCTTCATATTCGGACAAAGACATTAAAAACGTTAATAACGAATATAACTCCATCAGCGCAGACCAAGTTATTTTCTATATCCCTGCTGCATCTGAAAGAAAGTATGGGTTCTTTGCTCAGAATGAAATGACGATCGGAAATTGGATGATTACTCCGGGCGTTCGCTTTGATGGTTTTGAAACAGATCCAGGTGATACAAGCCAAAACCCAAGTGGTAACCCTGAAGAAGACTATGCTAAATACTCTGATTCAGCGGTAACGGGACGTTTGGGTACAACTTATACTCTAAATGATGAGAATAAGATCTTCGGTCAAATCAGCCAAGGCTTTAGAGCACCAGATTTCCAAGAGCTTTATTATTCATTCGGTAACCCAGCGCACGGCTACGTAAATGCCCCTAACCCAGATTTAGAAGCAGAAGAAAGTATTTCATACGAGCTAGGTTGGCGCCACAACACAAATTATTCATCAAGTGAAATCGCTATCTTCTACAGCGACTACGATAACTTTATTGATACTCAGCCTGTTAGTGGTTCTGGCTCTCCTATGGATCCGACAGTCTATAAGAATATCAACATTGATGAAGCTGTCATCAAAGGTATTGAAGCTTCAAACACGTTATCTTGGAATAGCTTCATGCCAGTACAAGGTGTGAGTACTCGTGTTGCAGCAACGTACACAGAAGGCGAAGACGGTGAAGGTAACCCTCTTAACAGCGTGAACCCTTGGAACGCTGTCGTTGGATTTAACTATGATGCTCCTTCAGCATTATGGGGTACATCACTTAACATTAGCTATACAGCTGGCAAGAAGTCTAGTGATATTAATAGCGTTGGTTTGTCTGATGAAATTTTACCAACTGATTCAGCAACTGTAGTAGACCTAACAGCATACTACTTGCCGATGAAGGATCTTACGCTTAGAGCAGGTCTCTTCAACGTTACGGATGAAGAGTACTACTCGTGGAATGACGTTCGTGGATTCTCACAAGAAGATAAAGATTACACGCAAGCAGGTCGTAACTGGTCAATTACAGCTAAATACGAATTCTAATTCGTTAAAAACCTGAATTGCAGATACTAAAAAGCCAGCTAAATGCTGGCTTTTATTATTTCACTAAAAATTGTATCAAAAAGGGATAAAGTGAAATTACTTCTCTGCCATTTCTTTCTTAACCATTACAGCTGCAGCAATGATGAAAGTGATGACTAGGGCTAGTTCCATGATTAACTCCAAAGAAAATTAACGTTAAACATATAATTCGCGTGGATGATAACACAACAGATACAGAATGATACTTTTTAACCACCAATTTACTTTTTATTCGATTTAGATCAAAAAAGATGCCCTAAAGCATCTTTTTGCAAGTTAACTATTCATGAAACAACTAGATCAACCAGGGAAACCATCAGGGTTGGTTGACTGCCAGCGCCATGTATCTTCAGTCATTTCAGTCAGTGTACGTGTTGCATTCCAACCAAGCTCTTTCTGAGCTTTAGCAGGATCTGCCCAACATTCTGCAATGTCACCCGGGCGACGCTCGACAAGCTTATAAGGGATATCTTTACCGCTCGCTTCCTCAAACGCTTTAACCATGTCTAATACACTTGAACCGTTACCAGTGCCAAGGTTGTAGATATGAAGACCATCTTTGCGCCCTACTTTCTCAAGCGCTGCGATGTGGCCATCAGACAGATCCATTACGTGGATGTAATCGCGAACGCCAGTGCCGTCTTTTGTTGGATAATCGCTACCAAATACAGATAGGAATTCACGGCGGCCTACTGCTACTTGAGAGACAAATGGCATTAGGTTATTTGGGATACCTTGCGGATCTTCACCTAGCTCACCACTTGGATGTGAACCTACAGGGTTAAAGTAACGCAGCAGTGTAATGCTCCAATCCGGATTGGCTTTTTGGAAATCGGTTAAACACTCTTCAACCATTAGTTTACTACGACCATATGGGTTGGTTGCGCTTGTTGGGAAGTCTTCAGTAATTGGCACACTTGCCGGATCGCCGTATACCGTTGCTGAAGAGCTAAATACTAAGGTTTTTACACCCGCATCACGCATTGCATCAACAAGAACTAACGTGCCGTTTACGTTGTTGTCGTAGTATTCAAGAGGCTTTTCCACAGACTCTCCGACGGCTTTCAGACCAGCAAAGTGGATAACCGCTTCGATGTTGTGTTGCTTCATGGTTTCAGTCAAAAGCGCTTTATCACGAACGTCACCTTCAATGAAGTTGGGACGAACGCCCGATACTTTTTCGATACGTTCTAAAACGCTTGGTTTACTGTTGTACAAGCTATCAAAAAGTACAGGTGTCATACCTGCGTTGATCATCTGGATACTTGTATGGCTACCAATGTAACCCATGCCACCTGTAACTAAAACATTCATGCTTAGCAGACCTTTTAATTAAAAATATTCAACCTATTACTTATGATACAACAAGTTAGGGTGAGCTCACAAACACCGAAGCCTATTTACCCTCACGAGCGAACACAAACTGACCTTTTCCTTTGCGTTTCGCTTGGTACATAGCCTCATCAGCAACTTTTAGAATCACGTCAATATCACGCTCTGAGCCATCAACTAAATGAATACCCAAGCTCGCTCCAACATGAAGTGAACGTTGTTTGTAGTTTACTTGTTGCCCGATCAGAACCAACAATCGTTCGGCTAACTTAGCTAACAAGACTTTGTTGGTCTGTTTAATAATAAGAACAAATTCATCACCCGACAAACGTGCAACCAAATCCCCCGCTCTTACCTGAGATAACAACCGGTTTGATACTTCTTTAAGGATTTCGTCACCCGCATCGTGTCCATAATTGTCATTCACTTCTTTGAAGCCATCTAAATCCAAGTAGATAACCGCGAAATTCTGATTTGAATAGTGGCTCGACGTGACAACATCATCCATAACCTTATACAGTTGCGCTCTATTCGCTAACCCGGTTAATGCATCGTGATGAGCCAAGTGTTCGAGTCTTTCCATCTCTTTAACGTTGGATAAATCAGACAGCGTTAATACCATATCAAACTCGTCTTTCTCGTTGTCTGAGGCAACTCGATTCACTTTGACAAACATTGGAACTAACGTACCAGACGCACTCTTCTCCCACACTTCGCCTTGCCATTGACCATAGTTCTCTAACGAACTGCGAATTGTCGGCATTAGTGATGAAAACTGTTGCCACGAAAATACTTCAAATGGTGTTTTGCCCACCAGCAGATCAGAGTGATAACCGAGAAGTTGTGTGACCGCCGGGTTAACCATGGTTATCACATTGGACGAGTTGAGCACGATCAAGCCGTCTTTACTGTTTTCGAAAACACCCGCAGCAATACGTTGGCGACTCATGGCGGTTTCTATGTCGGTGACATCTTGGATTGCATAGAGAATACGCCCATGTTTTGTCAAAGAACGACTGCTCACTCGAAGCCAGCGTTTTGATTGAAAGAGATCGGTGGTTTCCAGTAATTCGTCATTGAGTTCGATATTGGCATCAATAACATCTTGTAAGTAACCCGTTTGCTTGGTCGCGATCAACTCTTGGATCAACAAGTTCTCAAGAAAGGCTTCCGAGCATTTAAAAATATCCCGAGTAGCTGCGTTCGCATGAAGGATGAGTCCTTTTTCATCGACCACCAACAAAGAGTGCTGAACGGTTTCAATGACCTCATTTGCGAATGATTTTTCTTCTTGTAACTTGTCTAACGTAAAATTGATTTGGTTATCGCGATGTTGAAGCCTTTCTAACATGGTATTGAAAGCTCGAACCAGTTCACCGATTTCATCGCGGTTCGTTGCGACTAATTTAGGCTGCTTCGAACGACGCTCAACAAAAGCTTGCATCGCCTCATTGAGGTCAAACATCGGTTCTATAATCAAGCGCTGCACCAATTTGACCAGTACTCCGCCTAACATCACCAGAAACAACAGGTAGACGACCGCAACCTTGAAAATATTAGTTAAGATCGAATTAAACGTCTCTTTCGATATTGTCACTCTCAAGTTTGCGATCACTGCGCCATCCAGCGTCACTGGAACGAGCAAGAAGATGAAATGCTCAGAGATGGCAAATTGATGATCGGCGATATCGTCTAATTCATTTGCGTTTGGCCTTGGAACCAGAGTGTTGCTCACCTGGTAGCTGGCAAAAAGCTGCTCGTTGATGTCATAGAGCTTCACTCTAACAATATCTTTATCTGCGACGAAAGCTGACAAGATTTCTTGAGCCGATGACTTGTCTTCAAATAAAATCGCAGCTTGTAGGTTATAAGCAACACCTTGTGCCAGCACTTTAACACGCTGAATAAGACTCTCTTTCCCCCTCTCAAACGTGACAGTGTAATTTACCGATTGAATCGTGACAAAAGTGACTGCGATGAAGATGATAATGGGTAATATCAGCTTGTTTTTAATCGATATGTTATTAATGAAAGACAACATTATTGGCCCTCCACTATAGCGATTCGTAACAAGTTTGATCCAATAACGTAGTCACCGCGCCTTGCGTTCTCTAGGTTGATCTTAGGTTTGAGCTTATTATCGATGTGCGTGAGCTCAATAACTCCACCTAGGTCTGTAAAGTTAGAGATATCACTGATTGTCACTGTGTGTGGCGAGTGCTCTTGACTACGGAATTGGTTATTTTCACGGTCAGACAAATACGTAATATCGCACTTAGAAGTAATCGACTGTTGAACTTGGATATCGAGCGAACGAATAGATTTCCCCTCTGTAATTGACGTTAGCACTTGGCTTACCTTTTCATCGCCAATCACACAAAAGTTCACAGCGTTCATAGAGCTTTCATCATTCCAACGTATAAAATTCGCAATTCTAAAAAGGTACACCGCTTTCACTTCATAAGGTTTGAAGCTTGCCGCTGAGGTATTCAAAGGCACAATAAGCATCGTTAAAGCGACAAGGCCTAGTTTAAAGAAGCCGAGCTTAATGCGGTGCTTAAGCCATTTAGAATTCATGAGAGATCCTCACATACACCGATTCTTGATTGACGCTTTTCTGAGATGTGAATTCAGCTTGGTAGCCGTCACTCTTACCTATGTTTTCAACAACCACTTCAATCAAAGGCGCTGCGGACGATTTTTTCCATGCAAGACGCGCATCAAAGGTTATTTCATGTGGGTAAGACTGCCATTCATATTGAGTGCCATCGCCTGCTACCCAATAGTCTGGGTAATTCACATTAATGTACTGGCCTATCACATCGAATTGCCAACTTTCGGTGATATTCCACATCAACTGTGCCGTGGCTAAATGTTCATTATCAATATCGTAATAAACACTCGTTTGAGGGCTAGATTTAGGGTCATCACCTTTATTCTCACCTTCTAACGTTGTATAGGCGTAACTCAGGTAACTGGCTAGATCTGGGGTGAGTTGGTAACTCGCGCCTAACTCTAAGCCATAAGTTTTTGCTTTATAATCATCAGACAGCGCACCGACATAGACATGATTCGCGGGGATATCATTTGGGTCATAACTGTGGAAGCGAAGGTTGTCATGTTCACTCTGGTAAATCGTTGCATCGAGTTCGAAATTTGAATTGTTTGAGTAGCGATAACCCATTTCCGCCGTTACGACGTTCTCTGTTTCAAGACTCGAGCTTGATTTATATACATCTAGGTAGCTGTTGTTTGAGTCAGCATTGTAACTATTGAAATAATAGGTGGAATTGGAATCCATATAAGATGGTGCAACAACCGCACGGCTAAGCCCCGCCCATACGGAATGACGTTGAGTTAACTTATATAAACCACGCAATTGAGGTGAAAGCTCAGTTGAATCATTCTGTGTAAAGTGTTCAACCTTGGCACCAAGAGTAATCGATAGCGCTTCCGTCATTTGAATTTGAGACTGTATAAAAGCGTTCGCAATATAATCGTTGGCAGATTGGATGTTGTAGGCTCGACCGTAGTAATCAGGGTTGTACCAATCCACGTCCGAAACTTGGCTAGAGGAGAAATCAAGATACATATATCGCAAGCCACCACCGAGTGTTAGCTGATGGTTTGCCGATAGTTGGTTGATATAAGTAGAGTCAAAATCGAGGGTCGAATAGCTTCCCGGAGCGTCTGGCGCATTATCCTCATTATATTCACCCCATAACGAATATGAGAGCGTCGAACTTTCATCAAAATGGCGAGAGTCGTTGAATTGGACGTAAACAGATTGACTCTTGTTATCGAAATCATTGGCTTGTGATCCGACAAACGATCCTGAGTTATCATATTGAAACGTATACAACTCCGACTCATAAAAGCTTTTCTCACCACCGATACGTAATGACCAATTTTCTTCGGCATTACTTGGCTGAAAAACCATCCCTGCAGTTTGTGCTTTCCATTTTTCAGATTCATTTGTGCGATACGTGGGTTCTTCTCGGTACTTATAAAAGGCACGAGCATTCACACTGTCGTTTAGGCTTAATCCCTGACGAACACTAAATTCATAGTTATCAGTATTAGACGCGACACCGGAGAGATAAGTCCCCTGCGTATAATTAGCAGACTTAGTAATGATATTGACAACACCATTAACCGCGTTGCCTCCCCAAATTGTTCCGCCGGGGCCTTTTAGTACTTCGATGCGTTCGATGTCGGCAAGCACATAATCAACGTCGCTCCAATACGTACCGCCATAGACTGGGCTAAACAAGCTTCGTCCATCCATCATCACGAGCATCTTGTTATATAGCCCATCATGAAAGCCGCGTGTCGAAACAAACCATGAGGTTTCATTGAATTTGGTGACTTTGAGTCCGGGTACAAGCGTTAGGACTTCCGCAATGGTTTTCGCCCCACTGCGCTGAATTCGCTCATTAGAAAGTACGTACACCGACGAGGGAATGTCAGTGAGTTTTTGTGTCACTTTCGAAGCCGTTTCCATTTCGACATCTAACATAGACAACTCTTCAAGGCTCATCGACATGAGTTGGTCTAGAGAGTTTTCTTGAGCAGAGACAAAAACAGGTGTCGTTAATGCTAGTCCTAAACAAACCTGGCGGGATATCATGTGCTCACCTAATATACAGATAGATATTAATCCTTTAATCAATAGTTCAACTATATATAAAATGCCATACTGGTAAATCTACGGTGTCGAAAGTTTGAGTTAGGTCACTGTTTATTTCTGGTATTTATAACACCGTCATTACTTACCTCAACGTAAAGGATTAGCACCACGTGACAACGAAGATTTTGCTTAATTGCGACATGGGAGAAAGTTTCGGCAATTGGAAGATGGGCGATGACGAGTCGGTCATGGAATGGGTCGATATGGCAAACATCGCTTGTGGCTTCCACGCGTCTGATCCGCACGTTATGTCCAAGACGATAAAATTGGCGCAGCACTATCACACTCAAATTGGTGCTCATCCAGGTTATCAAGATCTCGTTGGATTTGGTCGCCGTTCTATTCCACACACCATGGACGAAATCAGTGAACTGGTGTGCTATCAAGTCGGTGCATTACAAGCCCTTTGCCGCTATCACCACACCTCTGTTGGCTATGTGAAGCCTCATGGCGCCCTTTACAACGATATGATGGCAAACATCGATGTGTTTAATGCGGTAGCCCAAGCCGTCGCTGAATTTAACATCCCGTTGATGATTCTCTCTTCATCAGACAATCAACAGTATTTGGATATAGCTGACGATCATGACTTGCCTCTCTTGTTTGAAGCGTTTGCCGACCGTGCTTATTTAAATAACGGACAATTAGCGCCACGTACTCAAAAAGGCTCGGTTTACGTCAATCAAGACGATATCTATAACCAAGTTATGCAAATCATTAACTATGGCTCGGTTACGACTTTAGAGGGCGAAAGACTGCCTATTGAAGCTGATACTATCTGTGTTCATGGTGATAACCCTCAATCCATCGCATTAATTAGAAAAATCAGACAAGACCTTAACGCTTTTAATTAGTATGAAGCGTGTGATTGGTATGAGGCATGGTCTAATCGCTCGCCCAATCGAGTGCCTAATCAATCGATCGTAAGATCTAATTGTTTTGTATTGGCTTGGACACGGAAGTGAGACACGCCAAGTAAGCTAAAAAAGGCAAGATAACAAACGTATGGAAACGAAATGACGACGAATCAGATTGAATTCAATATAGCGCCAATCGCGGAATGCAGCGTTTTGGTGACCTTGACGCTATCGCCTTCAAATAATCAATCTAGCGCCGAATATGCGCAATACATGGCTCACTTTTCCGATGCCATTCGCCAAAATTTAGCATCGGTGTTGATGAATGTGACACCGGCTTACCAAACAATATTGGTCGACTACCTCCCTTATCGAATATCAGAACAGCGGCTCATTGAACAGCTCAATAATTTGTTGAGTCATGCTCTGTCGTCCTTTTCTAGTGTTAGTAAAACTCGCGATACGATTGAGCTTCCTGCCTATTACTCACCAGAAACGGCGCTCGATTTAGACCGATATCAAAACAAAGGCCTGTCGCTCGACGAAATAATTCAGCATCACACCTCACAGACATACAGCGTCAGTGCGATTGGGTTTACGCCTGGCTTTGCGTTTATGTCGGATGTGGTTAATGAGCTTGCCTTGCCCCGTCACACCACACCCCGCTTAAACGTGCCCAAAGGCAGTATCGCCATCGCGGATACTAAAACAGCGGTGTACCCTTCGGATTCACCGGGCGGCTGGAATATTATTGGCAATTGCCCGCTTCCGTTGTTCGATCATAACCAATTGAAGAACGCCGACATCATGCAAAGACCGCTGTCTCTGCTTAATGTTGGTGATACCGTCCGTTTCATCGCGATTTCAAAACAAGAATTTGTAGAGTTGGGTGGAGGCATCGTAAATGGCTAAGACAAAAGCTAAACCAACACTGACAGTGATTAAGCCCGGTCCGTTGAGTTTGATTCAAGACTTTGGGCGATTTGGTGTTGCTCATCTTGGATTAACTCAAGGTGGACCGGTTGATGATTACTCTTATAGCTGGGCCAATCATCTATTGGGTAACCCAGTAAACCAAGCAGCGCTGGAAATCACTCTTGGGCAATGTGCGTTACGAATCGATTTTGATTGTGAGATGGCGCTATGCGGGGGTGATTTACAAGCGAAGCTCGATGGTAAACCACAGCCTAACTGGCGTACTTTTCAAGCTTTTAAAGGGCAAGTTCTCTCATTTGGTTTGCCTAAAAATGGTCTAAGGGCGTATTTAGCTATTAAAGGCGGTTTCGATGTTCCATCAACTCTTGATAGCTGCTCTACAGTCACTCGTGAAAAGATTGGAGGATTAACGCAAGATGGAGAACCATGCCAGCAAGGGCAACAAATAGCTTTTACCCAACATCAACTCTCGCGCCTGTTTAAAGCGTTGAGTATTACCTTCCGATACACGCCTGATTACAATCTACCCGTGAACCTACGAGTGATTGAAGGCTATCAAAGCGAGCTATTCTCCGAGTCAGCAAGGGAGATTTTGTATAACACGCAGTATCACGTTGACCAAAACTCTAATCGGATGGGTTATCGACTCAGTGGCGAGCCCGTCGACTCGCCTGACATTTCGCTGTTGTCAGAAGGCATTGCCCTAGGTGCGATTCAAATTCCACAAGATGGACAACCTATCGTGCTGCTTAATGACAGACAGACCATAGGTGGTTATCCGAAGATTGGATGTGTCGCAAGAATCGATTTACCACGCTTGGCACAAGCAAAACCTGGGCATGCGATATCGTTCAGCAAGGGTGATCGCTTAGGCTTACAAGATGTTTGGTGCCAATGGGCTCAGTTTTTCGGCTATTAGTTTTTACGATGTGTTATGTGCTAAATGCTATGTAGCTCAGAATAATCAACTAGGAATAATTAGCTAGGAAGATGCAGTTTGGATGAGTTTCGGTATCTAAGCAGATGTTGAAATGAAGATTCGGCTTACCTATTACAGTAAGCCGAATTGAAGAAGTTAAGCGCAGTCGATGATGATAGGCTATTAAGCGTGATCTTGACCTGACACCTTTGCAAGCGCTTCTGGGTATCCACGTTCTTGCGTTAAATCTATCGCTCTGTTTTCAATATCATTTAGATTAAGTGACATTGTCACCGAGTGCGTATCTTCAATAGATGCCGCCTCTGATACATCAAACCATTGCTCAGCAACCTTTTGTGCCGCTTCTAATGTTGAAGAAGCTTTCACGACTTCAAGTCGAGCATAGCGTTCACCACAGAATGAAACGTCTGAAGCTCGTAAGCTTGGATCGGTTCCCGGAATCTGTTGTGCACCAAACAAAGGTTTACCACCGACCAATGCAGAGCTGAAACTTGGGATGAACTGAGACATATGCGTTATTGCAGCGCGAGTTCTTAATTCAAGCTGCTCTTCACTCCAACCCGATACGATTTTCTTAAGAAGCTTCGAAGGCAACTGTGGCTGTGACGAGTCTGTCGACGATGAAACAAGCCCCCCCTCAAACAGAGTAATCCCTTCTGTCATACCGTGAAGTTGGAACACACCATCAGCATACGGCGTTAATTGCGCCATGCCTTGCGGTGTGCCTCTCGGGCCATGGAAGATAACCTCTGGCCACTCTTCCTTACATTCTTGTGAAAATGGCCACTCTGTAACGTATGCAGCTTTAAATTCAACAAGTCTTTGCTGCTTAGAGCCAACAAAGTCGTCCACGATACCCGTTTCAAACCCACTCGCATTGATCAAGTAATCGGTCGTTAGTTGGCAGCTTTGGTTTTCGGCATCGGTATAAGTCAAAGACCAACCTTGACCTGTCGACTCAACAGATCGTAATCGGCTGTTGGTTAACACAGTACAGTTAGCTTGTTGCCCCAAAGAGAGTTGAGCGGTCGCAGAAAGTCGGAATACGCTCCAGCCATACTCTTGAACCATCGCAACAGGATACTTAAGAGTCTCTAAATCCGTATGTTTGGCAAAAGGAATGCACCAATCATCAAGCGATGTTGGTTTCAGAGGCTGTGTTTTCGCAGAAAGTGCTAATAAATCTTCTTTGCTGTACAGCTTGTAATACTGTTCCGGATCACCGAGCACTTGGTTGCTTTTATCTTGTTTAACAAGATCGGCATAAGCGCTTTTAATTATCTTGAGACGAGGAAGCAGATCCAACGGCTCTCCACCATCACTGTGCGGAACGGCGATGATTGTCGGACGAATATTGATCGTATGAGGGAATAAGCGGACGGTATCAATTGACTGTGTGAGCAATTGAAGACACTGCTCTACAGAAATATCTCGATACAAATTGCCGCCAGCGTGCAGGTGGCAAATTGGTGGACCATTAACCAAACTCGTCCCTTTTTCTAAGATAGTGACCTTAAAACCCAACTCACTAAAGTGAATCGCGCTCGTTGTTCCGGCAATACCACCACCAACAATGGCAATAGAAGGTTGATTTGTATCCGTTTTGTTGTGGTTCATCGTGTTCTGTAGAATAAGATTAACTGCCGCTATTCTACTTTTGTTCTGCGATGAATTAAAACACATTTTTATCAAGGTCTTAGATAGGCGGGATTTAATATCTATGTAAAAAATATAAATAACCTCTTGACTCAATAACTCCAGATAGAGTTTGAAAGGTTATTCTAACAGTCAAATTTGTCCTAAGTGACGCCACATAAAGGCTGCCTCAGTACTCTTAAAACATAGCGGTTAACTTATCCCTAAAGTTATCCACCGTTTTTGTGGATAACTGTTGATAACGTTCTTGCTAAGTTGCGCAAACCCTTTGTTTACAGGGACTAACCGCTGTTCATTAAATCGGCATTATTGGGCAATTAGTTTTAAAAAATGCTAAAAAGAGTGGAATATAAGGTGCGATATTTTTTACTTATGCTACCAGTTGGTCAAATAAAAAACGGACTAAAGCGACGTATTATAAATAGTGCATGACTAGGGCGTGTTGACCTTTCGTGGTTAAATTTTGTTCGAGATAAAAGCGTTTTAATCGCGGCGAGGGGGAAGTAGCCTAGCCATTCTAAGTAAATCTCCCTCAACAAAGAGTAAAACGCTTTTAGCCGAACCCTTCGGGCAGCGTTTGCTGGTCATTTCTACTACGTTATCGGCTTCTCATGTAGGCTAGCTACACATCAAAGCCTCTGTCTTGTATAAATACCCAGCAACTCGCTGCAAAAACCAGCTCGAAAGATCAACACGCCCTAAATATAATAATCTCACTTTTAGACCGTTTTAAGCGCTTGGCTAGATCTCGCTAGCGACTAGCCAAAATCCTTGTTTACTGGTGCCAACAAACGTTTGATTAAGCTATTCACTACCGCGGCCAATGTGATGAACGTTAGCACCGGTAGCGCTATCCACAACATCGGGTGAAGTGAAGGTTGTAACTCAAAACCAAAGTTCATCACGCCTGCCACGCTGAGCTCAGAACCGAGCGCTGCAATTGATCCTGCGACTAACGCCATTAACCCGTACTCACACCAGATAGTATTGAGAATTCGCTTCCTACTCGCGCCTAATGTTCGATACAAGCGTATCTCTTGTTGTCTTTGAGATAAGCTTAGTCGCAATAGAGTGAAGATAAGCAACAGCCCCGCCACCACACCTAACGCCGCAAGTACCGTTATCGACCAAACAATCTGTTTAAGCAACTCTTGGATCTTGCTACCCATCTTACGAATATCCATCAAACTCACGGTTGGATGATTTCGAGAGAGTTCATTGAGCATCTGATTGTGTTGTTCTTCTAATCTGAAGCTCACGAGCCAAGTAGAAGGAATTGAGCTCAAGACATCTGGAGTAAAGATGAAGTAGAAGTTCGGCTTCATTTCACGCCACTCTACTTTGCGGATGCTATTCACCTTGGCAGAAACATTCTGGCTGTTGATTGTAAATGAAAGCTCATCGCCAATCTTTAGGTCAAGTTGCTCCGCGACATCCGATTCCACAGATACGCCCTGCTCTTGTGTCCAGCTGCCTTCTAAAACTTCATTGTACTCAGGAAAGGTATCTCCCCAAGTGAAGTTGATCTCACGGCTTAGTGCGTCTGTTTCTCCAGAGGTATCACTGTATTCTGACGCTTCAACACCGTTTATCGTCGTTAGCCGTCCTCGGATAATTGGAAACGCTTGAGTACGCTCTACTTCGTTTGCATCAATCGTCTCGAGATAACTGTCTTTCTCATAGCTTGCAATGTTAAGTGCAAACGCATTCGGTGCGTTCTCTGGTAAGGTTTGCTGCCAATCTGACAGTAAATCACTTCTTACCAACCAGATGATAGACAGCAACATCAGTGAAAGCGCTAAAGAGCCAAATTGAATCCCAGTTGCTAATGGTGTGCGATTAATTCGACTTAATGCCAAACGCATAGACGTAGATGTCGGCAACTTACCAACCAAACGCAGAACAAGCGTACTAACGACCGCAAGCACTAAGAACAGGCAAGCGATACCCGCTAGAACTATCCATACCAATAGATTGTCGCCATACATCAGCATCATTGGAATAATCGGTACCAGTAACAAGAGGTATTTCTTGTAGCTTTCATTGGACTGGTGACTTGATTGAATAACGCTGATTGCCGAGGTGTTGACCAAGCCAATTAACGGGATACCAAGAGCAGGAACACCAATTAGGATGCTTGATAAAATCGCCAATATTGCCGGTTCAATACCATAACTAGGAAGTGGCGTTGGTAATAAGTCGCCCAGAGGTATACGAAGCAAAAACTCTAAGCCGATACCGATGGTTATTCCCAGTACTGCACCGATAACCACTAATAGAGATACCTGTACAGACAACCATTTAACGATCCACTGCTTGCTTGCACCTAAACTCTTAAGCATCGCGATGGTTTTGCGACGACTCGCAACATAATGTTGGCACGTGAGTACCAAAGTGGTCGCAGCCATGATCACAACAATAGCCACAGTTAACGACAGATATTGAGTCGTGCTCTCGAACATATCATTAGTGCGACTTGCAGAATCTTGAGTACGCCAGCGATCACTTGGCGTTAATTCTACGCTGTCTTGCGCGGCTTGCAGTTTTGTATCATCACCGTTTAGAAACAGCCTAAAACTAACACGACTGCCCGGTTGAATCGCTCCCGTGGCATCGATATCGCTTGTATGAATCAGCACGGCTGGCATCTGTTGGAATGGGTTAAAGCTTAAGCCTGGTTCTTGAGTGATTCGTCCAGTTATCGCTAGATCGGCATCGCCAATAGTGACATTGTCACCAATCTCAACCTCTAACTGTGCGAATATGCGCTCGTCTAGCCAAAGTTCACCCGGCTTAACATGGTTACTTGATGCTTTGTCAGCGCCCTCTAAGATCATTTCACCGCGTAACGGGTAATTACTTTCAACCGCTTTCACCGTCACTAACTGCATCGAGTTGTCACTGAATGCCATGGTTGAAAAACGAGTCAACTGAGAGCTTTCTAACTGTTCAACCTGAGTTAGGTCTAACAAGGATTGTGGAACTGGGTTTGCTGAGATAAACACGCTATCGGCAGTAAGCGCATCTTTGCCCTGCTTAACAATTACCTGCTCCATACGTTCGGCCAGCGCCGACAATGCAAATACACAAGCAATAATAAGCGTTAAAGCGATTGAAACTGGCCACAACTGACCGTGTCGAATCTCTTCGATACTCCATGAAAACAGGCGTTTATTCAGTCCGTTTGATGAATTCAATTTAGACTTCCTCTATCTGACCGACATGCATCTTGAGTGTTCTTTGGCAACGTTGTGCAAGCTTAGGATCGTGTGTCACCAACACTAACGTTGTGCCGTGGGATGAGTTCAATTCAAACAACAACTCGACAATTTTGGCAGCAGTTTGTTGGTCTAGGTTGCCTGTGGGTTCATCGGCAAAAAGAATTTTTGGCTTAATCATAAATGCGCGCGCCAACGCGACCCTTTGTTGTTCACCACCCGATAGCTGCGACGGCAGGTGATCAAGTCTGTCTTTTAAGCCCACTGATTCAAGCAAAGCCGTCGCACGTTCGATGTCTTCGTCTTCACCTTTAAGTAAACAAGGAAGCGTGACATTTTGCAGCGCAGAAAGGCTTGGAATTAATAAGAAGCTTTGAAATACAAATCCTACCGATTCACTGCGGATCTTAGCCCTTGCCTCATCATCAAGCTGTGAAAGTGGCTGTCCTAATAAACTGATTTCGCCTTTCGTTGGTACATCAAGACCAGCAAGTAGCGTCATTAAGGTCGACTTACCCGCGCCAGACGTGCCGACAATCGCGACAGTTTCGCCTTCACGAATATCTATATCGACGTGCTCTAGGATTGTTAAATGTTCTTGATTAGTAGACACTGTCTTCGAAACAGCTTCTGCTTTAATGATGGATGTATGCATGACTCGACTAATTTCCTTTTTATTCTTTATTTTATTTTCAACCGCTTCTTTGGCTCAAGATACCGACTTAGATTCTAAGTTACTGGTCCTTGGTGATAGCTTGAGTGCTGGTTACAACATGGACATCAAACAGAGTTGGCCAAGCCTGTTACCAGACGCGTTAGCAAAGCATGACAAAACGGTAACCGTGGTTAACGGAAGTATTTCTGGTGATACAACGGGCAATGGTTTAGCTCGCTTACCACAATTGCTTGAAGAACATGCTCCAAACACCGTTCTTATTGAACTTGGTGCGAATGATGGACTTCGTGGGTTCCCACCGAAGCTGATATCTGCGAATCTTGACCAAATCATTGAGCAGATAAAAGCTGCGGGCGCCAAACCTATAATGATGCAGATTAAAATCCCACCGAACTACGGAAAGCGTTATAACCAACAGTTTGAATACGTTTTTGCAGCGCTTGCTGATCAACAAAACGTACCACTTTTGCCGTTTTTCCTAGAGCATATCATCCTCAAACCTGAGTGGATGATGAACGATGGACTGCATCCAAAACCAGAAGCTCAACCTTGGATTGCTGAATTCGTCGCCGAAGAATTATATCAGTATCTTTAAGTTTTAATGGTCTAGCTCAATAAATTTTACACAGCTTTACGTTAGCCTGAGTGCATATCACCGTTAACTGTAAGGTTATTTATGCTGATCGAACCTGTTATCAAGGGTGTGGTAGCCAAAAGCGCTCACCCTCTTGGCTGTCAAGAAGCCGTAAAGCAACAAATCAAGTTTGTTAAGAGTGCGCCGCAAATCAAAGATGGCCCTAAACGAGTATTGATTATCGGCGCTTCCTCAGGCTTTGGCCTTGCCGCTCGTATTGCCCTTACCTTTGGCGGCGCAAAAGCTGACACTATCGGCGTCTCATTCGAGCGCGGTCCAAACGAAAAATCCCTAGGTAGTGCTGGTTGGTATAACAACATCTACTTCAAAAAAGAAGCCGAACGAGAGCAACGCACTGCTATCAACATCGTTGGCGACGCATTTTCGCAAGAAACACGTTCACAAGTTGTCGAAGCCATTGAAACCTACTTCGAAGGTGAGGTGGATCTAATTATCTATAGCTTAGCTGCAGGCGTTCGCCCTAAACCAGATTCCGATGAGTTTTGGCGCTCTGCCATCAAGCCTATTGGTGAAAGCGTAACTGGCGCAACCATTTCTCTGGAACACGACCACTGGGTGACGAATACACTTGAAGCTGCGACGGAAGAAGAAGCCGAAAGCACACTCAAAGTGATGGGAGGCGAAGATTGGGAGCAATGGATAGATGAGCTCATCAACGCTGAATCTATTGCTCCGGGTTGCAAGACAATCGCGTTTTCTTATGTGGGTCCAGAAGTCACACACCCTATCTATTTAGACGGTACATTGGGACGCGCTAAGATCGACCTTCACCAAACCAGCCACGCTCTTAACCTAGAGTTAGCTAACTTTGATGGCAACGCTTACGCGACCGTCTGTAAAGCACTAGTCACTAAAGCGAGCGTTTTCATCCCGGGACTCAGCCCTTACCTACTTGCTTTGTATAAAGTGATGAAAGAGAAAGAGACCCACGAAGGTTGTATCCAACAAATGCAGCGTCTGTTTAACAGCAAACTCTATGGTCAATCAAAAGTACCACTTGATGGTGAGCGATTGATACGTATGGATGATTGGGAATTAGCCCCAGAAACCCAAGCGCACGTAACTGAACTACTAGAACAGATGGATGAAAACAACTTCCAAACTTTAGGCGATTACCAAGGGTTTAAAGAGGAATTTCTGCAATTAAATGGGTTTGCTCAACCATCGGTAGATTATAGCCAGAAACTTAATACAGAAGATTTTATAAAGTTAAAGCCTTAATCTGAAATTATCTCATTACTGAGACCCGGATTCACATTTGAAAACCTCTGCAAAATTGCGGAGGTTTTTTTGTGCAACATTTCTTATACTTAATTAACGCAAGGTTCACAGTTTATTCGGTTCATCATAATTAACACAGGATGTGTTGATGCATTTAGCATAATTGACTCGGAGTCATATGAAGAAAATAAAAACGATAGACTTAGATATTCCAGACGATATGGAGGCCGGTTGGCAGAACATTGTTGACCTCTTAGCTCAAATCACTCAAGTGCCTGCCGCGCTCATCATGCGTGTTCACGCCAACTATATTGAAGTATTCTCGACCAGTCGCAGTAAAAGCAACCCATACAACAAAGGTGATTCTGAAACTTTAGGCAATGGGCTTTATTGTGAAACGGTGATGGAGTCTCAACAACAACTTGTTGTGCCCAATGCCCTCGATGATCCTGCCTGGGAAAACAACCCAGACATAAAGCTCGGTTTAGTCTCTTATTGTGGCATTCCGCTGCTTTGGCCGAATGGTGAATTATTTGGCACTATCTGCATTTTAGACTCGAAAGAAAACCTCTACACACCCACCTATATCAAGCTTTTACAGAGCTTTCGCACCTCGATAGAGTCTCAGCTTAAAACCCTGTTTCAGCATGCCAAGCTCACTCAAATCAATAGAGACTTAAAAAATCGTGTTTACACTCGGACTAAAGATCTTGCGAGTCTTAATTATTCATTAAATCAAGAGATTGATAAGCGAAAAGCAGCAGAGCAAAAGATCAATTTCCAAAAGAATCACGATCTTGGTACCGGTTTTTTAAACCGAAACGCATTTGAATCTCGCTTAAACCACAAGCTACTGTCACAGAGAAGGCTGACAGACAGCTCATTTGCCGTCGTTCATATTGGTTTTACCAACGGCAGACGCATACAAGCACGATACGGCTATAACGCGTTAGACCAAGTGCTTGTTGAATACCGAAAACGCATCGACAGTATTTCTGATATCGATGTATTAACTGCACGCCCTACTTCGGTTGACCTCGTATTGGCGTTTAGCGTTAAAGATTTACACCATCGCCTTGAAGAACTTTGCCAGACGCTCGTTAAAGTTGGTCATTCAGAATTCGACATCGAAAGTGACAAAGTGCATTTGCACGCGTTTATTGGGATTGCAATTACCAACGACGAAGATGACGCGGAAAACATTCTGCAGAAATCTTCTGAAGCGATGTTAGCCTGTAAAGATTCAGGACAAAAGTTCGCTTACTACTCTCAATCTCATACTGAAGAACAAACCCACATCAATAAGATTGAAGGCTATTTGCTTCAAGCCGTTCGTAATGATGACCTTATGCTCTACTTTCAACCCAAAGTTTGCCCGTTGACGCATCGCTGGGTCGGTGCAGAAGCTTTGCTTCGTTGGCGACATCCTGTTTTGGGCGACATCTCTAACGAAACCCTGATCCACATGGCTGAGCAAAACGGTTTAATTTTTGAAGTGGGCAGCTTTGTATTGCGCAATGCGATTGAAACAGCCAAAGAGTGGTCCGAATACGTCGACGATTTCAAAATGGCGGTGAATGTGTCTGCGATTCAACTCAAGAACGTACACTTTGCGGAACAAGTGGTTCACCTACTCGACACCTATCATCTAGAGCCTCGTTTCTTAGAACTTGAAGTCACCGAGAGCGGCCTGATTGCCGACGAAGTGGTTGCCAAGAATACCTTGGAATCTTTGCACGATATTGGCGTTACATTGTCACTGGATGACTTTGGTACGGGCTACGCCTCTTTCAGTTACCTGAAGAAATTCCCATTCGATACTATTAAGATTGATAAGAGCTTCATCGACCAAATGCTTAACTCACACGAAGACTCGGAAATTGTTCGTTCTATTGTTCAAATTGCCAAAAAGCTCGACCTAAAAGTGACGATTGAAGGCATAGAATCGGAGGTTCAGGAGCAATTTATTATCAATGAAGGCTGCGATGTGGGCCAAGGTTACCTTTATGGAAGGCCAATGCCGAGCCAAGAATTCGAACACAGCTTAATCAATCAAAACTATTTGGGGACAACTCGTTACGCTTAAAGCGAAAAAGAGCAGTTAGTTTTGGATTTAGGCCTACTTTCTCTTTACTCTAAAGGTGGTGATTTTTATAATCGCCGCCTTTCTGTTTTTATCTTTCCCCTTATATAGGCATTCCTCGTTATGGATCAGTTGACTGCAAAGCTTAAAAAGCTCGAAAAACAAAACTACCGTGCATATCAACAAATTAAAGGTCAATACGACTTTGCTGATTTTGAATTACACATCGACCACATCCAAGGTGACCCATACGCGTCAGCTTCTCGTTTTCGTGCAACGCGCGCGTGGTCTTTGACCGGGTTAGATTGGCTGAAAGAAAAATCTTACGAATACCAAGTCGCCGCTCGTGACTTTATCGCACGTAGCTTCTCTGAGTTCGCGAAACAAGAGTCTACCGTGTCTATCGCCCTGACCGGTCAAACCGTATTAGACAATACAGCTGTTGTATTCACAGACCACGGCATCGAAATTCGTTTCCGTATTAATCTACCTGCTGATGGTCGTAGCATTCTTGCTAAGAAAGCGAACAACATCATCACTTTCTACTTACCGAAGTTTATTCGTCGCGCGACGCTTGAGCGTGAGTTAAACATCGATGCAATGATCAAACATTGTGAAACGGTTGAAGACCAAGAAGCTCTGCGTGCTCAATTGGATGAAAACAACCTAGCGGCGTTCGTTGCAAACGGCAGTGTGTTACCTCGTATCGCGGGTAACTGCGACCTTCCAATGAAAGACGCGGTACCTTTCGCGGCTCCAGAATCATTGAGTGTTACTTTAAACACGCCAAACCAAGGTGACGTGACTGGCTTAGGCATTCCAAAAGGCATTACGCTGATCGTTGGTGGTGGTTTCCATGGTAAATCGACACTGTTGAACGCCGTTGAACGTTCTATCTACAACCATATTCCTGGTGACGGTCGCGAAGGCATTGTAACTGCGATTGATACGATGAAGATCCGCGCTGAAGATGGTCGATGTGTGCACAGCTTGAACCTGTCAAACTACATCAACCATTTACCTATGCAGAAAGACACGTCTGACTTCAGCACACAAGATGCGTCTGGTTCTACGTCTCAGGCGGCTTGGTTACAAGAATCGATTGAAGCCGGCGTTCAAACTCTACTTATTGATGAAGATACGTCAGCGACTAACTTCATGATTCGTGATGAGCGTATGCAAGCACTAGTGTCAAAAGGCGATGAGCCAATCACGCCACTTGTCGACCGCATTGGTCAGCTTCGTGAAGAGATGGATATCTCTACCATTGTTGTAATGGGCGGCTCTGGTGATTACCTAGATGTCGCGAACACTGTGATTCAAATGCACGACTACCAAGCGGTAGATGTGACTGAAAAAGCAAAAGACGTGATTGCTCAGCACCCTACTCAGCGTACTAACGAATGTGAAACTGCTTTAGAAACGTTTGTACAACGTTCATTGAACCGTGCTTCACTGATGAACATTCTGACTGACGGTAAGTTCCGTGTTAACGCGAAGGGTAAAGAGTCACTGCGTTTTGGTAAAGAGTTCGCAGACCTTTCTGCGCTTGAGCAATTAGAATCACCGTCTGAAGTGAATGCGATCGGTTGGGCTTGGTTCCAATTCGCGCAAACTCCAGGTTGGTCAAACAATCCTGCGAAAGAGTTCAACGCTATTTTAGAAAACGAATGGCACGCTAATATGCCTAACTACGGTGACCTAGCGAAGCCAAGAACATTAGATGTGATGGCTGCTCTGAACCGTATGCGTAAATCTCAGTTCAAGCCCTCGAACTGATTTCGTTAAATATCGGAATTATTGTGCTTCTTGGCTTTTGAAGTTCTAAGTTTCTAACTTTCTTAAGCTATTAAGTAAGCAAATTAACCTTCTACGGCTCTCATTCTGAGGGCCGTAAATTTATCTAATCTCTAATCACCTAACCGCTAGTGTTATCAAAACTCTTTACGCTATAAATTCATAAAACCAATCTTTACATCAATTACTTATCATCTTGTGCAATAAGAAAACTATAGGCGCTGTTTACTGCCATCTAATACTGTCGATCCCAAAAATCATGACATAGCTTTTACAAAACCCTAGTGATATTCAGATAAAGTCCCGATTCGACAGGTGTAACCAAATGTAACAAACCCTTGAGGCTTCAATGAATCATAAACGCGTTAAGATGCGTGACCATAAAATCGAAGTGAACCTATTCAAAAACCGCGTAATCGTCGCGTTTTGTGGGATCTTGATGTTCACTCTTGTCTTAGTCGGTAATCTATACCGACTTCAAGTTGAAAATTTTAAAAGCTATCAAACCCGTGCCGATGGCAACAGAATCAAAGTATTAGCAATCGCCCCTACTCGTGGACTTATTTACGACCGTAACGGCGTGTTGCTTGCAGAAAACAAGCTTGTCTTTGATCTGACGATGATTCCAGAGCAAACCGATGATGTCGATGCAATGCTCGCCAAGCTAGACAAATATGTCCCCCGCGATGCTGAGCAGATCGCTCGTTTCAAAAAACGCTATCACAACACCCGCCGTTTTAAATCTGTGACTATTCTAGAGAACTTAACAGAAGAAGAGATTGCTAAGTTCTCTGTGCATCAGTACCAGTTCCCCGGTTTATCTATCGATACCAGCTTAAAGCGTTTTTACCCGAATGGTGAGGTGCTTACCCATGTTCTTGGTTACGTGGCGCACATCAATGATAGCGATCTCAGAAAGCTTGAAGAACAAGGGATAGAAGCGAATTACCAAGCCACGACAATCATAGGAAAACTGGGGGTTGAACGTTATTACGAAGATATCCTGCACGGCACCAAAGGTTATCAAGAAGTCGAAGTAAACAGCCGTGGTCGAATAGTCCGAACCATTGAGTATGTGCCGCCAGTAGCCGGCAAAGATATCGTGTTAAATATTGACCTTGAGCTGCAAAAATATGTCTTTGAGCAACTTGATCACCGAACTGGAAGCGCGGTTATTCTCGATCCGAAAGACAACAGCGTGTTGGCGATGGCATCAAGCCCGAGTTACGACCCTAACCTATTTGTCGACGGTATTTCGAGTAAGAACTATCAACGCTTATTGAATGATCCGGCTCACCCGTTAGTAAACCGCACTACTCTAGGCGTTTATCCTCCTGCTTCAACCGTTAAACCATTTATGGCTGTGGCAGGACTGCAAGAACATGTCATCTCTGAAGATACCATTCGTAACGACCACGGCGTTTGGAGAATTCCTGGCTCTAAACGAAACTCTAAATCGTGGCGTGACTGGAAACGTTGGGGGCACGGGCCTGTCGATGTCACTCAAGCCATTGAAGAGTCGGTAGATTCATTCTTCTATCAAACTGCTTTTGATTTGGGCATTGACCGAATTTCAAGTTGGATGAACCGATTCGGGTTTGGTGAACCGACAGGCATCGATATCTATGAAGAAAGTACCGCCAACATGCCGACTCGAGAATGGAAGATGATGCGTTATCGCACCCCTTGGTATCAGGGCGACACAGTTCCGATTGGTATTGGCCAAGGTTATTGGACATCGACACCGATGCAACTTGCTAAAGCAACGTCAGTATTGGTTAATCATGGTAAGGTGATGCCACCTCATATCTTGAGAGCCACCTTAGATCACGGCGAAGATTTCAGTACACAACAACTTGTCGAACCGGAGCCAATGCCTTCAATCACCGAAGTACCGGATAGAATTTGGGATGTGCCAATCAACGCGATGCGACTCGTAAACCACGGTAGTCGAGGCAGCGGCAGACGTGCATTTAAGGGAACTGAATACACGAGCGGCGGTAAATCAGGAACTGCACAAGTCTTTGATCTTGGGAAAGATCAGGTCTACAACTCGAAGAAACTCGCTAGGCATTTACTTGACCACGCGCTTTACACGGCTTTCGCACCGTATGAGCACCCTGAATATGTCGCAACTGTGGTTATTGAACACGGTAACGGCGGTTCAAAAGTCGGTGCACCTTATATCCGTAAAGTACTCGACTATGCCTTTGAACATAAAAGTGGCGAGAGCAAAGATCACTCTTAGCACCAATAACTTAAGTCACTACAGCACATAGCGTAATGACGACAAAGCCCCACTTGTGTCACTCACAATGTGGGGCTTTCTATCTTAGGATTCTACTCAACTAGGCAGCTAAAAATGCCTGTCGATTATGAGCTTCTTAATACATGCCATGCTTCACAGAGCGTCTGAAATTTTGCGGTGTTGCCCTCGTCTCTGTCTGGATGCCATCTCAACGCCAGTTGTCGCCAACGCTTTCTAATCTCATGGTGAGTAGCGTCTAAAGGTAGCTCAAACAGGTTTAACGCTCGGCTTCGGTCCATATCGAGCTCATCACCACCCACAAACTTTCTGTACCGAGTCCAAAATTCGTTCAACAGCCTTTTGACTTCGCCTTCGTCCGCTTCATAGTTAACCCAATTAATGTAGTATTCTCGAAGTGGGTCTTGATGATCGATGCTGTGACTGCTTCCGTGATAACGACCATTCATTAATTCGATGTCCATCGCTTGGACTTGTAGCCAACCATCAGGGTGTAAGGTTTCTTGAAGCTGATAAAGCGCATTCATGATAAGGAAGTTCTTCTTAAACAACTCTTTCTCAGGCACTGCATCTAACACTGGCACAAACCCAAGGTCGTTCAGATGAGCTGCCAATGTGTGTACTTTCCATCCGCTTGGCTTTTGCTTAAGCACTTCCATTATCGGCCAAAGCAATGGGTTTTCCATATGGCAATGAAAGTTTGCTCTCACATCTTGATGATTCGACATAGTTGACTCAGTTAGCTTCTCTGAATTAATGGATTTCTAGAACAGTCGATACTATAAGTGACCTATTTCACATCCGTTGCGTATCTTCTTTAATTGAAAGCGATTTTCTACGATTTGTCGAGCTTAAGGACAAACAACTTTCTAACGCTTGGCTTAAAGGCACCTTTCATCGTCAAAAACTGAGTACCATTTCGTTGAATGCAACCGTTAGTAATAAAGCCGCTCTTCTTTGGCACGGATACAAAAAAGGTCAGCAATTTAGCTGACCTTTCACATCTATCCCAATTTTAGGGACGAAGCACTGAACTCACTAGATAACGCCAAGCTCTCTCAGACGTTCCATTAGGTATTCGTTTGCTGTGTACTTTTCAGATAGTACTACTTCTGGTTTCGGGTGAAGGAATAGAGGCAAAGAGATACGAGATTTCTCTTGGCGTTCACCTGATGGGTTGATTACACGGTGAGTTGTCGATGGGAAGTAACCACCTGATGCTTCTTGAAGCATGTCACCGATGTTGATGATCATGTTACCGAAATCACATGGAACATCTAACCACTCGTCATTTTGAGCTTTAACTTGAAGGCCCGGCTCGTTTGCAGCAGGAAGAACCGTCAGTAAGTTGATATCTTCGTGTGCCGCAGCGCGGATTGCACCTGGCTCTTCATCACCTTGCATTGGTGGGTAGTGAAGAACACGAAGCAGAGTCTGTTCACTGCCGTTGATCATTTCTGACAACGCAATAGAGAATTTCTCTTGTACTTCTTTAGGAGCATGAGCTTCAACCCAACCTAGCAGCTCTTGAGCAAAAGCATTTGCACGTTGGTAGTAATCTAGAATCTGTTCTTTCAGCTGCTCAGGAATTTGACCCCATGGGTATACATGAAAGTACTCTTTGATGTCTTTTACAGTGTGCCCCTTAGCAACTTCAGACACTGAAGGTGGAAAATATCCATCTTGTGTTTCAACATTAAAGTGGAAGTTCTCTTTTTCTTCAGAGATGAAGAATTGGTACCAGTTTTCGTAAATTGACTCAACAAGCTCTTTCGGGATTGGGTGGTTCTTAAGAACACCAAAACCAGTTTCACGTAGAGAGCGAACAAATTGTTCTGCTGCGTCGTCAGCAAGGTAATCGACAGTTTCCAGTTTCATGACTTTCTTTCTTGTTATGTAGTAATAGTGCGATTTTAAGGATCGCTTTGTTGTAAATCAAACTTTTGTGAAACTCTAGCAACCGTTTGTCTAGATACTGGGCGATAACGCTACTTTTCAACAAATCTGGTGATTAAAGCCCAATTGAACACTGTTCATTATTGTGTAACACTAATAAAAACTTCGACGAGAGATCTTGATATGACAATCACGCCACTTGCTCAAAATCGACCATTACTGTCATTGACGACGCTGTATCTGATTGTGTTTCTATTTTCAGCGTTTGCTCCCTCTTCAAGAGCGGTATGGATTGCCGAAATTGTCCCAGCGCTTGCGATATTGGTCGGTATCTGGTGGTTATCAACCAAGCTCACCTTCACTAAGACAGCCTACGTTTTGATGTTTATCTGGCTGATTTTGCATACGATAGGCGCAAAATATACCTTCGCGGAAGTGCCATTTGATTGGTTCAATAACATGATAGGTTCTGAACGTAATAACTTTGACCGTGTCGCGCATTTCTCTATTGGCCTTTATGCTTACCCACTCGCTGAGTATTTGATTCGTAAAAAACTGGCTCAACCGGTGCTGGCATGTTTCTTTGCGCTATTTGCGATTATGAGTGTTGCTGCAGGTTATGAAATTATCGAGTGGTGGTACGCGGAGATTGCAGGTGGTGATGAAGGTATCGCGTTCCTTGGTTCACAAGGCGATATTTGGGATGCACAAAAAGATATGCTGTGTGATACCACGGGCGCAATTGTCTCGCTATTACTTCTTAAGCTTCAAGGGCGTGTCAGAGCTTAAAGTTTTATTCTGAGTATCAAAAGTAACGTTGAAATGCCAAACACAAACCGTGCTGTGGCATTTTTAGTTTCAACATAATTTGCTCGTTTTAATATGACTGCTTATTTCATAGTTACCTTGCCACCAACAAACTTGTAGGCTGGTGTACCTCGAACCAAGGTGTCTCGTGCAAATTCAATCCCGCATTCAGGGCATACACATGGCTCTGTCGTAAAATCTTCAACGATACGCTCCTTAAAACATTTCACGAGTGCACCTTTGCCACCTTTCCGATACTTAAAAAGCTGCGTTTTGCATTTGGCACAGAAAATCTGAACCGTCTTGGTCGGTTGTTTCTTGTTTGGTTTAGCCATAGAAGTTAATGATTGAACTCTTTATTTCTTAAGTTTAGGGGTGACAAGAACCAAGCTTATCCCAAGAAGTATAACGGTTGATGAGACTATAAATTGCATGGTGACAGGTTCAGATAAAAGTAATACACCACCAAGTGTCGCGATAACTGGAACAGAGAGTTGTGCAATAGACGCAACCACGGTATTCAGTTTTTTCACTACGTAATACCACAAACTATAACCCACACCAGAAGCCACAGAGCCCGATATAACCGCGTAAATCAAACCTTGTTCAGTGATAGACACTCTGGTTAACGCATTAGGTATAAATACTAATAAGCTCAATGCCACAAGGATAACTAGCGAGCTGAATCCAAAATTAGCGGTGGTCGATTGCAGTGCGTTTGATGATTTCTTTCCTGCCAATGTGTAAACGCCCCACCCAATTCCGGCCAGAGACATCAAGATGATAGAAACTAAGTCAGGTGCCTGTGTCGATTCCGTTGGCATTAACAAATAAACAAGCCCTGCCACAGACAACAAACATCCGCACCACTCAATGAGTGACATTCTGTTTCCAGAAAACAAGTGCGCGGCAATCATCGTAAATTGCACCGCGACAAACAACACCAGAGCACCAAGACCTGCGCCAAGCTCTAAATAAGCAAACGAAAAGCCAAACATATACACGAGCAGTGACAATATTGATGTGAGTTGAAACTGTGATTTGAGCTTTGTGTATAGCGATGTGTTGTTTGCTAACTCACTTTTAGCTTTAGATTGGGAAGATAAAGCTAATAAAATCAGAAGAGTAAGCCCACCAGATAAGATGCGCACGATCGAGAAGCTCAAAGGATCAATCGTTTGATCCATTAAGGCCCAGCGACACAAAACTGAATTAGCAGCAAATGCCACCAGCGTAATAAATGTAATCATCAGAGTTTGCATCGTTTTTTCCTAAATGAGTTATTTGGTCCTAACTGAGTTTTCTGGGAGTTCAATCAACGTCAGGCTTCACCCAAACTTGGCTAAAGTCGAACCAACCTAATGCATTACATTTCGCGTTTTGCAACGTACCACATTGATCTTTATTAACGCCTAACCAGCAATGGAACATTGGAATCAATTGATTGCTTTGGACCAGTTGTTTACCGAGTTGTCTTGCTGGGAATTGCTCGAATTCACCAGAACGCCAACGGTCAATCATGTGACACCATTGGTCGAAGTCTTCTGCCGGGCTAGATTCATCAAGAAAACTGTAGTCCATTAACCAGCCAGCCAAGGCGTCGTCTCTGTTATTGGCGATGCCCATAGGGTTAATCCAAACATCAACATCATCGGCGTGCGGAGGATCGGTTTCGTAACCATAAAGATCAACATCAACGTTGTATTGCTTCAGCACCGTGACAATCGCCTTAGCAAGCGTTGGAAACATTGGGTGTTGGCATTGATACGCCAATCTTATGGTTGGTTTGGAATTTGCTGGTGGACAAACTGGCACCTTCAATTTTATGTCATACCAACCAGGTTTTATGCCATAAGCGTGTAACACGCCCAAATCGATAACGGTCTCTTTTGGAATATGAACAAACAGATCCGCCGCATTCAACGCGTTAGATAAAAACTGTGCCCATGCAGGATCTTGTGCAATACCTTTCTTTCTATTGAGCAGTAAATACGTGCAGCCAGGATCGAGTTCTACTTCATCGCTATCGCCACGGTCCGCCATAACAGGCTTAGAGAGACTTGGGTAAACCATTGAAGAATAAGCCTCATCCACCACCCAAACTTCAACCCGATCAATTAACGGTCTGAAACCAAAGTACCCATTGAAAGCGGTTAACACGAGTTGTTTCTCGTCGTTCTTTTCAATGCGATAAGGTCCCGTTCCAATTGGTCGAATATCGTAATCTTCACCACGTAATGTGATCGGTAAAGTGACTTTGGCGACCGACTCCGTTAGCGCGAGCGGAAAATACTTGTCTGGGCGTGTGAGAAAGACATCTACGACACAATTTGCAGGTGAAGAGACATCTTTGATATGAGAAAACATGTTGAGAGGTTCGAGTGCAAGCAGTGTATCCACAACATGATTGGTTAACAGAGGCTCCCCGTTATGGAAACGAACACCGGGTCTCAAGAAGAATCGCCATTGGTAATCGCTGATTTTTTGCCATGAATGAGCCAGATCGGGTTGGAGCTGGTCATTCTCATCTAGACGAGTCAACCCACTGAATACCTGACAAGCGATATGCTGCTCTGAACGACGCATCGATTTGGTTGGGTTAAGCATTGAAAGCGGTCGGTAATAAGGCAAACGAATAACTTGCTCGCCCTCTTGATACTGTACGCCCAAGTAGTTTTGAATAACTTGCGTGAGTTTGGCAGCATTGTGATCAAGCACTGACAGCGCTTGTCCAATTTTTCCTTCCTGCAAGTAGCGTCTTGCTAGGTTCTCACTGACATCACAACGATTCTGTTTAAAGATAAGTTGAGATAACTTCCCTCGACCAGCTGCTGGTAGCCATTCTACCCACCCTTCTTCTTCAAGCTTGTTGAGTACCATTCGGGCATTACGACGGGTACAACAGAGCACATCCGTGATGTCGTCGAGCTGAACATCAGAATCTTTACCATCGAAGTATTCAAACAGGGTTTCAAATTGAACGCGAAGTCTTGGGCTGCTCATAAAGAGGAAAACTTATTCAAAGGACATTGAATTCAGTTTCCCTATTTTATGGCGTAAAATCAATATTACTGACACGATTTTATTGTGAATTATTGAGTACGACATCCTAAGATGTTATTCAATCTTAAGGGTTAAGTGCTTTTACCGTAAAGGATTACATTACATCGCAGCCAATTTCATTAGCGATTTCACGAAGCTGCTGTTCATCGTCTAATTTTATCGACCATTTACACTCAGAACCGTTAGCTGAAATGACATTTGCCCCTTTTCCGATCAATTGAATTGCATCAACTTGGGCTTGCAGCGTGACTCTATGCTCACCATCTAAACGAACAACCAATTCATGTGCGGTTGCGATGACTTTTCCACTTTTAAACGTTATGACCATGGGCTTCTCGGGTTACTTCTTTAAATACGAATTGCTTGTTCTAAGTACTGATTACTTCTTCTAAAGACAAAACCAGCGTACGACTGCCTAGTCTGTTATCGCTTATGTTTCTTCACCGCAATGGTTAAGCGACTGGTACAAACTAAGCGTTGACGATCATCAGTGATATTGATCTGCCATACTTGAGTAGAGACGCCCAAGTGAATAGGCTCAGCAGTACCGATGACGTGCCCTTCGCGCATTGACCTTACGTGGTTCGCATTGATATCGAGCCCAACGCAATAATAGCCTTCTGGTACGCAGAAGTTTGCAGCCAATGAGCCAAGCGTTTCTGCTAGCACAACCGATGCGCCGCCATGAAGCATACCCAGAGGTTGGTGCGTAAAGTGACAAACCGGCATGGTTGCTACCAAAGAGTTGTCATTTACTTCAGTGTAAACAATGTTGAGGTGTTCAATTAAGGTATTTTTTGAGGTCGCGTTGAAGGTATCTAGGTCAACGGGCTTTTTCCAAATACTCATGTGGGTTCCTTAATTATTGATCTTGTTATCGCGTGCATAGCTTTTTTCTATATTACTGGCTGTTAGTTATCTTACAGCCCTTAGTTATTACGCAAGTTGATGTTAACATGCATAAAAACCGAATACACAGAGGATATTGTATGACGTCATGGATGAAGTTTGCCTCGCTTCTCACACTTGCAGGCCTAACCGCGTGTAGCGCTTCTCCGACAGGCAGAAACCAATTGCTGCTTTTTTCAGATAAAGACATGTCTCAGCTTGGAGCACAATCTTTTGAACAAATGAAAAAAGAACAACCCATCAGCAAAGATGCCAAAACTAACGCTTATGTCCAGTGCGTCGCGAACAGCATCACTCAATATATTCCTAAACAAGGTTTTAGTGAATGGGAAGTTGTTGTGTTTGATAGCGACCAAGTGAATGCATTCGCACTACCTGGCGGTAAAATCGGTGTATACACAGGCTTACTCAAGGTTGCTGTCAATCAAGACCAACTCGCTACGGTTATCGGTCACGAAGTGGCACACGTTTTAGCGGACCACAGTAATGAGCGCCTGTCTCAGTCTCAAATCGCTAATACTGGCTTATCTATTACTAACGTCGCGTTAGGCGCATCAGAATACAAACAGTATCAAGGTATGACGATGGCCGCGTTAGGATTAGGCGTTCAATATGGCGTTATTCTGCCATATGGGCGAACTCAAGAGTCTGAAGCCGATGTTGTTGGTTTAGAGTATATGGCTCAAGCAGGGTTCGATCCAAACCAAAGTGTCAACTTATGGCAAAATATGGCGAAAGCATCAGGTGGAAATCAACCGCCAGAATTGCTTTCTACGCACCCTTCCCACAGTACGCGTATTAAAGATCTACAAGCAACGATAAAAACGCTTCCTCAATCAGGGTCACCAAAACCAAATTGCAAAGCGTAATCTAAGTAAGAATCACCTAGCTGGTGTAGATACAAAAATGCCCTATCCGTATTGGTTAGGGCATTTTTAGTTTCTTGCTAACTAACAGTTCAAGTGCACTATGCAGCTGAATAATTCCAACAACAGAAACTCACTGGTTAAGTACCAAGAATTTGTAATGGTAGGCTTAATAGCTGATCACCAGTAGATGCAAAATACCAGATAACACCAATTAAACTGCTCACTAAACCTACATACCAAACAAACGACACGACTTGCCCGTATTTGTCTAACGGTAACAAGTGACTGTGATGACGTCCTTTCCATTCGATCAGTATTTCAACACTGCCCATAATCAATAAGAAACCAAACAAGGTTAAATTCAACTGATAACTCAATACCACGCCAGCAACGGCAGCCGCGACACACAATACAATACCAAGCACACTGTTCATCGAGAAGCTGATACTTTTAAGAACATGTCCGCCATCGAGAGGCAAAATCGGCAATAGGTTGAACAGGTTTAATAGAGCATTAAATACCGCAAGGCCGGCAAAGAACATTTCGCCCGTCGCCCAATACAGCACCATAAATACTAACGACAATATCAAGCCGAACAATGGCCCCATGATTGAGATAACCACATCTTGCCAACGCGTATTAATCTTTTCATCGGATAACGCCAAGCCACCAAGAAATGGTATCAAATAAATGCCTTTGGTCTTCATGCCAAAGTATTTCATCGCTCTAATATGACCGTACTCATGGAACATTAAACAAGCGATTAAGGCCAAAGCGAACTGAATTGAAAACAACCATGAATAGGCAGCTAAACTCGCAGAAGCAAGTACGACCTTGATTAGCTTGGCGCTTTTTAGCGCTTTCATACCAAGCGACACCAACCCAATTAAGCTAAAACGCTTCTCTGGTTTAGGAGCGACAACAGGTGTTTGTTGTTCGATATCTTTGGTGTTTCGATTGCCTTCGGTAATGGTTTGGCCATTCACCGACGCTTTATACGTCATCTCAAACGGTTGCCACTGGACAGTCGACTCAACGTGACACTGCAACGTTTCTTCGCCAGCGCGTAGTGTAAATTCGTGTTTTCGTGCGTCTTCTTGGTCTGTGGTCGCATCTAATTGAGATACCAAAGTGTTATCCCAATACAACTGTTGCCACCCTGCCATTGACCCCTCTAAACGAAGCGGTTTACCAAGAAACTCTATCGCGAGTAATTCCAAACTTTAATTCCAATTTAATGACTTCTAACGAGTGTCGATATTATGCCGATTTAGCGATCGGCGGTAAACATAAACAAAGTTGTTACATATTGAGCAATTGAACACTATTTGTACCAATAGCTGACATAAACATTCTGGTCACACCTCCAACCACGAATAAACTATTGATTGTAATTATATTATTGATGTTAAGGTGCCGACCCTAAAAAATATAACCTCACAAAATAACAACTATTTCTTTGACTTTATATAAAACATGAATTTAACATGCTGTTTACATTAGAGCTTCAACACCAACAATGCTCAGTGTGTTTTCAAACGATAATAATGAAATTCGATGCCCTAGGAGGGTCAAGGATGAAAACAATACAACGCTCTCTCGTTTCGCTTTCTGTGCTATTTGCGTGCAATTCACTTGCGGCTGGCTTCCAAGTTGCTGAGCATTCTGCCTCAGGTCTTGGTCGCGCATTCTCAGGTGAAGGCTCTGTAGCCGATAACGCGAGTGTACTAGCGAGAAACCCCGCCGCAATGACCCTATTTGATACAGCCCAATTTTCAGGCGCGGTTTCTATCGTTGATCCAGAAGTGGATATTACTCAAAACAATGTTCCAGGTTCTGGCGGACAAAGCCAAGTATCTAAAGACGTAGCGCCACTGCAAGTCGTCCCTGCCGCATACTACATCAGTCCTATCAACGATAAATGGGCTTGGGGCATTGGAATGTTTTCTAACTACGGCGTTGCTACCGATTACCCAGATGATATTTATGCGGGTGATCTTGCAGGTGATACTTCACTAGTGTCAGTGAACTTAAACCCCAATGTGGCGTATCGAATTAACGACCAGTTTAGTGTTGGTGCGGGTGCAAACCTCGTTTACGCCGAGGCTGAACTAAATCGTCATCAAGGCTCTATTTCGAACATCACTGGAGATCCTGCCTCAACAAAACTGATCAGTATGACAGGTGAAACATTTGCATTTGGTTGGAACGTGGGCGCGTTATATGAACTGAATGAAAATAACCGATTCTCTATCGCTTATCGTTCAGAGGTCGACCTCGACTTTGATGATGGTGACTTTACTGATTACACGGGCGGTATCGTGCAAGGCAGTGCTACGACAACAACGGGTCGCCTAAAGATCACATTACCTTCAATCATTGAGATTTCTGCTTTCCACCAACTGACCGACCAATGGGCGATTCATTACGGTTGGCAACAAACTGGGTGGAGTAGTTTTAAAGAACTAAAAGCGACAAGCTCAGATTGTGTAAGTGGCGAGTGTTTCAAAAAGACAGAAGACTATGACGATAACAATCGTTACTCACTAGGTGCTACTTACCAGTTGAATCAAGAGTGGACTTTACGAGCAGGTTTAGCTTATGACGAGCAAGCTGGTGAAGCGACATTAAGCATCCCTGATAGCGACCGTTTCTGGTACAGCGCAGGTTTGACTTATCAGTACAGCCCTAACCTTTCAATCGATGCTGGTTTCGCTCTTGTTCAAAGTAAAGAAGGTGATTTCACCGAAACCAATGAACTTGGTCAGGAACTTGAATTCTCTGGTGATGCAGTCGCTTACCTATCTGCAATTCAAATGAACTACACCTTCAACTAAACGGAATTAAAACATGAAAAAGTTATTTAATGTTTCGCTGCTCGCTTCAGCAATGTTTCTTGCTGGTTGTGGTGATGACTCTTCGAGTTCAGGCGCTTCAACAGCGATTCAATATGAGCAATACATTCAAGATTCACTCGCACAAGCGACGAGCATCAAGTTTCAATTAACGGGTGCTGATATTGCGGTTCCTCTTCCTAGCTTCGCGTTAATGGATACTAGCGACGGTACACTTGGTTTACCAACTGGCGGTGATGATTCATTAACCAACCCTATCGCAGCAATGAACACAATGGATGGCTGGTCTAACTCTATGCCAATCATCATGGACTTTGAAGGCACAGGTTTAGCTGATGGTGTCGCAACTGGTGGTGTTTACCTATTAAAGCTTAGTGGCTCACTCACTTCTGAAACGGCACCAAGTGTTACTGGCGTATTGGCACAAGGAACTCATTTTAATGTTCTATCTAGTGCCTCAACTGACACATTCACCATTGTATTCAACGAATCTCTTGATGCTTCAAGCGAGTACGTATTGGCGCTGTCGAATGAACTAACCGATGCCAATGGTGATCCGGTTGGTATGTCACCAAGTTATGCGGCTTTGAAATCAAGTATAGTAACCTATACCGAAGGTAGCATTGCTCAAGCTCAACAAGTCACTCAAGGGGTTGAAAAGATCTTTGCTGGAGCGACTGCTGCAGGTGCGATTAACCTTGATACTGAAAACATCATTTACTCGACTTGGTTTACTACAGAGTCTGTTGGCGATTCCCTTTTCGCGACAAAAGCCGCAACGGCAACAGGATTGGCTGCGACAAATCTAAATGGTGTTTGGAAAGATAGCGCAAACCCTAACTCAGTTGACCTTTCGGCAGCCTACACAATGCAGTTCGGCTCAACAGAACTGTTCACAACAGCGCTAGCAAACGATACTGACTTTGATAAGTATGTTGCAGGCGACGACGCAACAACTATCGCAACCCTTAAAGGTGCGATCAATGGATTGTATGGTGCTACTGACAACGTTGATGTAACCCAAGGTTTTGTTCAATTACCTTATTATCTAGAAACAAGTGCTACTGAATGGAACTCACAGCCATTCGAATCGGGTATGCCTAGCTTAGCAAAAGTTTCAAGTGCTTTAAGTGATAGTGCCGAGCAAGCAAATATGGTTACTCAGTTAGCTGCTGCTGGTATCGACACAAGCATATTAGCGACAGACCAAACCGAACAGCTAAAGTTAATCGGATTAAACTTAACGATGGCCGATGGTTCTCCACTTGATAGCGAAAGAGTTATTACGAAATACTCTCCAGTTCCTCAAGTTAAATCATTAGAATCTGTCGAGTTCTTGTTATTTACGCCTAATGGTACCGATCCTACTGATATAGTCATTTACCAACACGGTATCACCTCTGCAAAAGAAAATGCTTACGCGTTCGCTTACAACCTAGCGAGAGCTGGAGTTGCTGTTTTGGCTATTGACTTGCCAATACACGGTACTCGTAGTTTGGATGACCAACGTTCTGCAAATGCAGATGTCTTAGCTTATTTAAATCTCACTAACTTGCCTGTAGCGCGTGATAACGTTCGTCAAAGTTCACTAGATGTAATGGGGTTAAGAGCTTCATTAACCGCTTCTTTGCAAGCTGGTTTACTTGCTAGTTCACCTTTGAAGGGATTTAACATAGCTACTGGCTCACAAGTTAAGTTTCTAGGTCATTCGTTAGGAGGTATTGTCGGAACGACAGCTGTTGCGTCTTCTAACCGTACGTTAGGTAGCACAACTGCTGATGCGCTTTATTCATTCAGCGCTGCTGCTATCGAAAACTCTGGTGGCCAAATATCTAACCTTTTGTTGGGTTCACCTTTCTTTGGCCCGCAAGTTAAGCACAACGTAGCCTTGGGGGCTTCGACAGAGTACGCAAGCTATGCAGCTGCTAGCTGTACAAACAGCTCAGATAAACTGTGCTACGAAACATTTGAAAGCAGTGCAACCACAGCACAACTAGCTTCGATGACCGCAGCATTTCAACAGTTCGCGTATGCGGCACAAACCGTGTTAGACACTATTGATCCATACACTAATGCTGATTATTTGCTAGAAGCTTCTACTCAGATGCCAATTTACATGGGTCAAGTGCAAGGTGACGAAACGGTACCAAACACCGTTGCGGATGCACCGTTTGCAGGAACAACACCACTTGCGACAAAACTTGGCTTAACCGTTGTAGATGCAAGTAATACAACGCCAAACGGTACCAATGATTTTGTTAAGTTTGGCAAAGATGCGGTTCACAGCACGTTTGTGGCTCCGCAAGATGATAGTACGCCTCTACCATTAGATTTAAGCCACCACGTTAGCATGCAGACGCAAGCGGTAGACTTCTTATTAGATAATACTTTAACTGCTGCATCTATCGATGGTTCTGTATTGGAATAACCACAAGTTCTAATTGAAACCAAATGCCAGCCTAACCGCTGGCATTTTTATTCCTGTGACTAGCTAACCTTCCCTAGTTAACCGTTTGCATAAAACTTTAAAACACAAATGGTTGATCTCAGCTAAAATTAATCAAGACAGAATACCGTACGACCTCTTTCTTTATTGTAAATAAAGTGGATAATAGCCCCGTAATTTAATACCTAATAAATGTGAGTCCATTATGTCTTCTGAAGCTACTATGCTAGAACGCTGCCAATCTAAATGTGAACTATGTGGTTCTGATTCTTCTCTTACTGCATACGCAGTACCGCCACACAGCCACGTAACAGTGGATCACGGCATCATGGTATGTGACAAATGTCTTGGTGAGATTGACGATCCTAAAGATATCAACCACTGGCGTTGTCTGACTGACAGCATGTGGAGTCAAGAAGCGCCAGTTCAAGTAACAGCATGGCGTCAACTTACTCGTCTTAACTCTGAAAGCTGGGCTCAAGACGCGCTAGACATGATGTACCTTGAAGAAGAAACATCAGTTTGGGCACAAATCGGTATGTCTGCTGATGACAAGCCTCTTGATGTGAATGGCGTTGAACTTAAAAAAGGTGACGACGTAACAGTAATCAAAGACCTGCCAATCAAAGGTACTAACCAAGTGATTAAGCAAGGTACTGTTATCCGTGGTATCAGCGTTGGTGACGATCCTAAGCTTGTTTCTGGTAAAACAAACGGCGGTCAATCAATGTACGTAATCGCTGAGTTCTGCCGTAAGAAGTAATTCTTCTTTTCGCTGAACAAAATCTAAAAAGGCGCTAATGAATAATTAGCGCCTTTTTAATATCTCAAATTTTCACGACTTAAAACTATCAATAAGTTGCTCACGGTACTCTTTAATGACCGACACCAAAGAGCCTTTGATACCACTGACTTGTTTCGAGTGCGGACACCACAACGCGAATCCAAATTTGAATCCTTCCACCATTTGCGCAGAGTGAATGGGCTCTATTAAATGTTTTGAAAATTCAGAGTCGGTAAAAAAAGCCTTAGGAAGAAGTGCCCATCCAAAACCCTCTTCAAGCATTTTGATCATTAACGAAAGCTGATCGATCTCTTCATAGTCAGAGCTCACGATAATCTTTTCAGACATACCTTCATCAATCAGAGACTTCAATACGAACTGCTTAGAGTTCCTAAGTGCGACTAATACTTCGTCTTTATCGATATGTGAGAGTTCTCCCCCTTTCTGTCCGAATGGGTAGAACTCAAAGTGCCCAAGGAAAGTAGAATCAAAACTGTGCATCGCTCGGCTATTATGGGCATTCACAAGTCCAAAGTGATATTCCCCACTTTGTATTCCTTGTTTAATTTCGTTCTTATTCCTAACCAGAAAGTTCACTCGCATCATTGGGAAATCGTGCTTAAGTCGTTTTCGTATATCCACCAAAACACGTTGTGGAACGAAACTAGAATACGCGATTGTTATTTTCTCTAATCCACCATAAGAGAGGCTCAACGCCACTTTGTCAAAAGTACGAGCTTGCTCAATCGTCTGCTTTGCGTAGTGATAAAGGAGGTGTCCGTCCTCCGTTGGTTCAACAGAGCGCCCGACCCGTTCAAAAAGGCTCACCGCCAGATGATCTTCCAAGTTTGTAATCACCTGGCCCACGGTCGTTCTGTGCTTGTTAAGCTTTACCGCCGCCTTGCTAAATGACCGCTGTTCATAGACAGTCACAAACGCGAGAAGTTGTTCAATACTAAAGTTCATTTTGATGTACTTACTTTCTTGGTCATGCATACGAGATAGAAAAACATCTACTGCATCAGAATAATAATGATAAAAAGACAGCGCAAACGTGACTACTGATTTGTACCTTTGCTGCCTATCCTTCCTAGTATATACCTAAACCAGTCTGTATTTGATGGATCTGATCCTCTATATACGATTATTAACATCACCGCATTTCCTTTATCGTTACCTTCTTAAAACGATAGAGACAGACCCATGAACACAATGCCACATGAACTCGTGTGGGGTGAGATCTACTTCCCTCCTTTGCTATTGGTTATCGCGTTAGCTTATGTATTGACGATATTGACTGGCTCAATCGCGACAAAACTTGGGCTACATAAATATGTCGCTTTTCCCGCAATTGCCGAACTAAGCCTAATCGTGATTTTCGTCGGCGTTATCGGTCAATTCATTACCATCTTCTGAGGCATTCACCTTGATTAAACGTTATCTCATCACGCTACTACTGGTCGTTGCCGCAAGCTCTGTGGTTTATAGCTATTACCAATCTTATTCGAGTAATCCCTGGACTAGAGATGGTCAGGTCAGCGCTTACATTGTTTCAATTACTCCCCGAGTTACAGGGCAAGTGACTAAAGTCCATATTGAGGACAACTCACAGGTGGCTAAAGGCGACTTGCTGTTTGAGATCGACCCAAGCATTTATCAAGCGGCCTACAATAAAGCGTTGGCGACACAGAAACAGGCTCGCGCGCTCTTAGCAAAAGCTAAAAACGAAGAGCAACGCGCGTTGAACTTAGAAAAGAGAACACCTGGCGCTATGCCAGTGCTGACATTGAATAACCTGAATAACGCGGTTGAGACAAATGCAGCTAACGTTGCACTAGCAAAAGCCAACGTTGAAGAAGCGCATTTAAATCTTGAATACACCAAAGTGTACGCGCCAACCAACGGTTACATTACGAACTTAAATCTACGAGAAGGCTCTCAAGTCGTCGCCAATACACCGGTAGTCGCATTAATCGATGAAGACAGTTTCTGGATCGAAGGCTATTTCAAAGAAACTGATCTGGTGAATGTTGGCCCTAACGACAAAGCGCTTGTCACTCTTATGATGCACAACAATATTCAATTAGAAGGCCATATCAAAAGCATTGGCTTTGGTATTGCAACACAAGACGGCAGCACAGGTAATGACCTTCTTCCTAACGTGAACCCAAACTTTCAATGGATTCGTCTTGCTCAACGTATACCGGTCAAAGTAGAGCTTGATAATGTGCCTGAAGACTTACAACTTCGTGTTGGCATGACAGCTTCACTCAAAATAATCAAATAGTTGGATGGCTTTTATGTTCAGTGCATCAACCAAAGAAGCCATTAAAGCGGCTCTCGCTATTGTTATCTCTATCTGTGTTGCGTTGTGGTTTCAATGGGAGAAACCTTATTGGGCGGCAATTGCGGTTGCGGTCATGGCACTGAACGAGAGCTTTGCACATTCAATAAACAAAGGCCACAACCGATTAATGGGCACTTTGTTAGGGACGGGTTATGCCTTTTTCTTGATTGCGATGTTTTCTCAGGATCGCTTTCTGTTTTTGATGTTTTTCACCTTATTTCTCGGTACATGCATCTTCATGTCGAGTGATGAAAAATACGGTTATGTCTTTTCTATAGGCTTTGCAGTTTGCTCCATCATCTCTTGTATGGGTGGATTCGATAACCAGATTACATTCTATTTTGCAGTGCTTCGAATACAAGAAACTCTATTAGGCGTTATCACCTTCTCGATTGTTTATCGTCTAATCTGGCCTGTAAACACTGAGCAGAACTTTGTACAACGTTTTGAAACAAGCAGAGAAACACTGATAACAGCAATGAGCGATACCAATAACCTTGATATAGAAGCCCTAGAATCCAATACCGCTAATATTGAAAAGCTCTATCAACTGTTGGATTTGCCGCTCGCTGGCAGTTATCACCTAAAAGAAAATATTCACGCATGGCGTTTACGAATCAACGAAATGGCGCATATTCAAGAGCGTCTGCTTGAGATCGCCTCGGGCGAACTGACTCAAGCTATTGATTGGGTCGCTCTCACCCAAAAAATGGAAAAACTGGAGTTAATGGCACCAAACTCGTCATTGATTGATGATGTGCCATTTGTGATGAGTGAGAAGAATAACGTTTCTTGGCACCATGAGCACCGTACCTTTGTTCAACACCTTAATGAAGATGGGAGAAAAGTCTTACAAGGTGTCTCGATGTTCGTCACGTCGTTATTGGTTTGGATATACCTGCCTGTACCGGGTGGTTTTATTTTCCCGATGATTGCTGGCATATTTTCTTCAATGCTTCCAACTATGCCGCCAAGTGTTATTAAGGATGCGTTTTTTGGTGTCATTGGAACGGGCACGGTTATCTTGCTTCAATATATCTTTATCATGCCGATGATGACTGAATTGTGGCAATTGGCGTTGTTCTATTTCATCAACAGCATAGTGATATGGAAAGTGTTTGCGACACCTAAACTTATGGTGCATCGAATACTTGGTATAAACCTGCTGGTCGTACTGACATCTGGCGCGCTTAATCTAACACCGGTTTATCAGATTCAAACACCATTGCTAATGTTAACCACACTGCTCATCATTTTGATGATAGGAAAATTATTCACAGACCTATTTAGAGTCAAAAGTATCGCTTAGTCTCGTTACGCGGAATCGCTTAACTTGGTATAAGAAAAACAAAAAAGGCGCAAATAAGCGCCTTTTGAATATCTATTACTTACTGACTTATATGGCTTGCTGACTCATATAGTTTACTGACTCAAGATCAGTTGTTGTTTAGCCACACATCTTGGTTTTGTGGAGCTTTCTTCTTCTTTTTCTTCTTGCCTGTACCAGCCGGTGGCGCAACAGGTTTTAGTGCAGCGATAAGTTCAGCTGTCGCTTCTTCATCCACTTCAAAGCCTTCTATTTGCTCACGCTCAAGACGAATCTTGTTCTTCTTCTCGATGATTTTGAAGTGGTGGTAATCTTCGTGATCGATCAGAGATAACGCAAGACCAACCTCACCTGCACGACCACTTCGGCCGATACGGTGCATGTAGTCTGATGGGCTACGCGGCAAGTCAAAGTTGATTACCACAGGAAGCTTCTCAATATCCAGACCACGTGCCGCGATGTCTGTCGCGATAAGAACGTCGATCTCGCCAGATTTGAAATCTTCTAGGATACGTGTACGTGAACCTTGTCCTTTATCGCCGTGGAATACTTCAGCGATGATGCCGCGCTTGTAAAGCTTGTCTGCTAGGTGCTCACAGCTGTTCTTCGCATTAACGAAGATCAGAGCTTGGCGCCATTCGTGTTGTTGAATTAGGTGTGCGAGTAACGCTGTCTTGCGACCTTTTTCTACTTCAAATACACGTTGAACCAGTGTGCTCGCATTGGCACTTTGAAGTTGAACTTCAATTGGATCATTCAGTAGTTCGTGAGTCAGCGTTTTAACTTGCTCAGGGAAAGTTGCAGAGAACAACAAAGTTTGTTTCTTGCTCGGTAAGAGCTTCAAGATTGCATCAAGTTCTTCGGTAAAACCTAGGCTTAGCATTCGGTCAGCTTCATCAAGCACTAACGTTTTTACTTTGTCTAGCTTGATAGCGTTGCTTGAAATAAGGTCAAGCAGACGACCCGGTGTTGCCACCAAGATATCAGTGCCGCCACGTAGCGCCTGCATCTGAGTGTTTACCGATACACCACCAAACACACAAACCGTTTTAATCGCGCCATTGAAATGCACAGCGTAAGACTTAACGCTGTCAGCTACTTGCTTAGCAAGTTCGCGAGTAGGAACTAAGATAAGGCCTGAAACAAAGTTACCTTTGCCTGAACGACGGTCCAGAGGTGCATCTTCATGAATCTTTTGTAACAGTGGAAGTGCAAATGCTGCGGTTTTACCTGAACCGGTATTTGCGCCTGCAATTAAATCGCGTCCTGCTAACACACTTGGAATAACTTGCGCTTGGATAGGCGTTGGCTGTTGGTATTCAAGCTCAGATAAACGAGCCATCAAAGGAGAGATTAAGCCAAGATCAGAGAAGTTGGTTGGTGTAGTGGTGTTAGTCATTAATTGCAGGAACTCAAAGCTAAAATAATAGCGCGCTATATTAACGTATTTCAGCAGTATTACGTAACTAAATCGCCCTTTCGCTTCTATTTCACTGATTAATATCCGTTAGAAGCGAAGTTATCGATGTGAGAACCTCGATAGTCGCCGTACCAACTTCGTCTAAGAGTATTCCAGCTACACAATTGTCGTGGGTTGCAGTTAGTTCAGCCACCCTGCTACCGTTTGTTCCGGTGCATACGAGTTCGGCTCGGTTAGCCAAACAGCGACTGCATCTGGTGTAGCGACGAGTGGCTCAAAATTGATATTAAATTGCCATTCAGACTCACCACGTTGATAACCATCGTAAACCACAACAAAATCATGCTCGAGTTTCTTACCCCTGTTCTCGCCCGCCTTAACACTGGTGACTTCGTTCATCGCCAGTAAAGCAATATGAGCAACATAATCACCTTTGCCTTCATAACTTACACTGAACGTATCGCCTTTATGATTGACCGTTAGCTTGGGGTTATTTTGTTGTTTAATCGAAGGTAACGTTCTGTCTAACCAGTTAAAGTAACCGCGCCACTCTTTTCCATCGACAACAAAGCCCGGCGTGTAAACCCCACTTGTTACGCCATAAGCTTTATACAGTCGTTGCTTCTGACTGAACGCCTTGCTCGCGAACTTGTCGCCCCAACCTAGGTAATCCCAATAATCAACGTGATAGGCAAGCGGAATGACTTGTGTCCACAGTTTTGGATGGTCTTCAAAAGTACTGAGGTAGGCATCAGCAGGTGGACAACTTGAACAACCTTCAGAGGTGAAGAGCTCGATAACCTGTGCGGGCTGGCCTTGATTACTCCAGGTTTGTGCAAGCGACACTGAGGAATAGAAGCCGATCGGTAAGGCAAATAAACAAAGTTTGATCAATGATGAATTGCGTTTGGCGTGTGACATACCGAGATCCTTGTACAAAACGAATTGAATGGCGCTCAAATACAGACCGTGATGCCTAGGTTTTTCTTTCAGGTGCTTAATTTGCGAAGAGATAGAGTTTATTTCAGATACAAAAACGCCAGCTTTAGAAGCTGGCGTTTTCTTAAAATTCTATATTTACATGTTAACGCTGAGATTAACGGTTGATACCGATATCGCGTTGCATGTGACCAGATAGGTCGCTTGCGTAGTAACTACGTGGAGAGTTGTCTACGAAAAGAATATCGAAAATGTGTGCAATCAATCCTTTGAAGTTAACCGAGTAGGTCTTCTTATCCATAGAGTTAGGAACAGCGATAGTATTCATTTGTACTGCTTGAGCCATGATTGCCTCTCTATAAATTTATTAATGTGTTTCGTTCTGATGACAAGAATAATAGGTGATCTTTTGCAGGTTAAAAAATGACTAAAATTAGATTTTGGGATTAGTTTTTCTAATAAAACAAACCATTAACAATATCACAAAATAGATATGCAGACCATGTGAGTATATATTCAATATAGTGTTTAAATCATGCATTTAGTACAAATACCCCGCAAACAACAGTGGCCAATGTCACAGAAAATTTACATAAATAAATTTTCCACTTCATCAGCCACGTGTTCATTATCGACTTTTCGATAAGTTATATTTGTTTTTAATTTACTTGTTCAATGCCTGGCTTCTTCGCATAAACCGACGCTATAACCGCAATCGTCATAGTCGAAATCAGCACAGCAAGCGACCAATAAGTTGGGATAGCCCACTCACTGTCAACCAATAGCATTTTCACACCGATGAACACCATGATGAATGCCAGTGCCGGTTTCAAGTAGATGAACTTGTCCATCATACCTTGCAGTACAAAATACAACGAACGAAGGCCAAGTAACGCGAATACGTTTGCCGCTAATACCAAGAACGGTTCTTGTGTTACCGCAAAGATCGCAGGGATAGAGTCCAATGCAAACATCACGTCCATCACTGCAATCGCACCGATAACCAACATCATTGGAGTGAATGCCCATTTAGCACCCTGTTTAACCAATAATGCAGGACCATGGAAATCTTCAGTTACCGGCATCACTTTACGAAGTAGCTTTTCAGGCAGTGTATTCACACTCTCCTCTTCGCCCTTGTCTAATGCAAGCTTAATACCTGTACCAATCAAGAACGCAGCGAACACGTAAAGTACCCAATGGTATTCCGCCAATAGCTGTGCGCCTAGTGCGATCATAATTGCACGAAGCACCAATGCACCAATTACCCCCCAAAGAAGCGCACGAGGTCTTAGATGCTCAGGAACTTGGTATTGAGCAAAGATCATCGCAAAAACAAACAAGTTGTCTACGCTAAGGGATTTTTCTAACAAGTAACCCGTTATGAATGACACGGTTGCTTTTTGCGCCGTGTAGTCACTGTTCGGCGCATAAATGTCCCAAAACAGGTAAATAGAGCCAGCAAACAAAAACGCAAGTACAAACCAGAAAACACTCCAGATTGCCGCTTTCTTGATAGTAACGTTACCGCCACGAGTCTGATAGATATCAATAGAGACGAGAATAACCGTCAGCAGGAAAAAGCCCGCATAAGTCGTCATGATTGGCGATGAAAAAAAGGATTCACTATTTGTAGATAATAGAGATTGAGTTGAGTTCATTATTCCTCCGGGCGGAAGAACTGTACAAAGACCTTCCGCAAACAAAGCATATCAAGCTCCATTACGGATCTTGACTGTGATTGCGTTGGTCTCGTTGAAGTGAAATATGGGATTTCACCTTTACATACCGGATAGACTCTTGGCCTAACGAGATGACGATATGTAAACTTGCGCTAACTACTCCCCAAACGCGTGGATAATAATCCTCTGATTGTGTTTCGTCTATATAAATTTGCACGGAAAAAGCAAAAAAGGAGCAATCTGCTCCTTTTTTATTTCTTTCACTTACGCTTGGTATAGCGTGTATTGATAATAAGAATACTGCGACTGTTCAAAAGCTAGTCTTATCCAGTGCGCAGAACCATTACAAACCTGTAGTGGGCACCAAATACACTAACGCTGACCAAACTGATACCCAACCGACAACCGCTACCGCATCTAACCAATCTTTCTTATCCATACATATCTCCACAAGAACGCGACCTGCAGAGATGAAGCATAAACAATGCCAATTTTATAAATGACCCAAAGTAATAACACTAAGTATCAGCGTCATCTGTGGTTATCTAAAACACTCCATGCAATTCAACGGTTCATTGTGTTGAAGCGACTCTGGGTGGTCTTGCAGAAACTCAATGAAGCAGTCTGCCATAGAGTCAGTGGTGACCGTGCCATCACCTATCATGTCCAACACAGCGTTATAACCCTCTTTCCCTTTCATTGTGTAGGCAGACGACGCACCACGGTAAATACGGTTGCGAGAAACAGCCTGCCAACCTGAATCATCAGAGTGGATTTCTAGATGGTGAATCCTGTGCCCTAAAGGCGCTTCTTTGTGGTAACAAAACCTCAGGTTATGCGTATAAGGGAAGCTGCCTGAACCTGTACCCACAACGCCATTATCCAGCGCGTTATTGATTGCACCTTCAAGCATGCCAGCGATCGTTTCACCTTTTACTTCATACACACCAATGGGTACGGCAAACGGTAGTAGTTTTCCGGCAATATCGGCAACTGAAACATCGCCGCTATTCAGTGAATTTCTAACACCACCTGCGTTGTGAATAGCAAAGTCAACATGATGCCCTTTCTTGTTCATTAGATGGTGAAATGATTGAGCAACCAACGGCGCGAGTTGGCTCGGGCCCTTATCATCTGGAATACGTACATGGCGAAGTTTAGTCTCTGCATGAGCAATCACTTGTTGCTGAAGCTTTCGAACTCGCGGCTGGTATTTATCCGTCAGAATGCTCTGCAGCTCAGGATCTTTCTTACACACTGCGATATTGGGGTGATTGTTTAAAAATTCACACGCCATATCGTGGGCATCGTCTTGCCCTACTTCACTCAGTTTCGCGTCTATAAAGAGTCGACGGCCTAATAGCAGTTCATTCTTACCATTGAATTGCGTCACTTTACCTTGAGAATCGAACTCGATTTCGCAGTGTCCTAAGCTCATGGCGTGGAAACCCGCTTGCACAACATAGGTATCGCCAATTTTCACACCGTATTCATCATCCTTAACTAAGCCGATATCAGAAAAATCACCTTGTAAGCGATGACTATGACCACCAACAATGACGCCAATACCTGTTACGTTGGCTGCTAACTCTAAATCAGCTTCGTAACCAAGATGGCTAAGTAACACAATCTTGTTGATGCCTGCTTGATGGATTTGCTCAATGGTCGCTTTTGCTGTTTCCAAAGCATTTTCAAACGGTGTATCGATATCTGGGTTAGCGATGCCTGCCATCTTATCGATGCTTAAGCCGAATATTGCGACCTTCTCACCATCAAACTCTTTCGTTATAAAAGAAGCACTTCGTGTTTCAGGCAGATAAGGCTTAACAATGTCGTTGTCCGCTAGCGTATGAGTTTTATTGATATCCTCATTCGATAGATTCCAGTTACCGGCCAACAGTGGGAATTTGATTCTTTTCGCGAAAATCGCAACGGGCTCATTACCCATGTCTAACTCGTGATTACCGAGCGTCATGGCATCTATATTAAGGGCATTCAACAAATCGGCGTTGGCTTTTCCTTTGAATAAAGAAAAGTACAAAGTGCCCTGAAAGCAGTCGCCAGCGTGCAGGAACAAGGTTCCAACCTTCTGACGCTGGGCATCTTGTTCTATTTGTTTGAAGCGTGTTGAAATTCGAGCAAAGCCACCAGCACTGACATAAGGTTCAATGATGTGGTTGTTCATTTTAAGTGATAGCTGTAACGAGGTTGGTTCAAAGTATGAGTGGGTGTCGTTGATGTGTGCCAACACTATTTTTGCTGGCTTATTCTTTTTAGTCATATTTTCTTCTCTCTTTGTCCCTTCATACTAGGTCGAGAATCATGACAGAATCGTGAATTTTATGAAACTGCACTGCAAAAAAATACTCGAGATAGATCAAAAATCTCATTTTGCACCGTATTAATAAACAACGGGTTTTGTGACAGGTGAGCATACCGGATTTGGATTTTTCGATTATGATTAAAGATATCTGTTAGCTTTCAAACAATTAGCAGAGCCTTCCGTTAGGAGTAAGCCTATGCAACTAGAAAGAATCGAGATTTCTGGCTTTCGAGGTATCAAGCGCATGTCACTCGCGTTTGACGAGCTAACCACGCTTATTGGTGAAAATACTTGGGGTAAGTCTTCATTATTGGATGCCCTTTCCGTCGTTCTGCCCTCAGACGGTGTGCCATATCACTTTGAAATGACCGATTTTCATGTCGATTACTCAGTTTCACATCCACAATCTCAACACCTTCAAATTGTTCTCGCATTAAAAGCTAACGATAAGAGCGAGCTTAACGCAGGTCGTTATCGCAAACTCAAACCTATTTGGGTTCAAGATGAGTTTGGCGTATTCCGCATCTACTATCGAATCAGCGCGACGTTAGAGCAGTATGAGACAACCACACATTATGCATTTCTTGGTTTGGACGGTAATCCGCTCAAGCTTCATCATTCAGAAAAGCTCGCTCAAGAATTAATGACCTTACATCCCGTCATCCGTTTGCGTGATGCAAGGCACTTTGATCGTCCTTTCAACGGCAAGTCCCTTAACCACAATGCTCACCTGCCGACTAATGTTCACGCTAATAACGGGCACGCTAATCATGCAAATTCAAACGGGAATCATCACACGAGCAATGGCACAAACGGAAACGGCGCCAATAACAGTAATGGTCGCCAAGCAAGAATAGAAAAACGAATCGACAATACCTGCCGTCGTCTAATGGCGATTCCCGGTCATGTTAATAAAGGTGAAATGCGCAGTAGCCTAGAGTCGATGCAAAGTTTGATTGAGCACTATTTTTCTTTCAAAAGTACTTCTCGTCGTAACCCTAGAAAACAGCGAGACGGATTGCTTTATTCTGCGGGTGCCAATGATCAGAGTATTCATCAACTTGTCGAAGAGACCAAAAACAAACAAACCCGCTTATTATTCATGGGGTTACTTAACGCTTATCTACAAGCTAAAGGGCCAAACGACTTAAGGCGATGTGCGCGTCCTCTTTTGATCCTTGAAGATCCAGAAGGCCGATTACACCCAACACACTTGGCAAGGGCTTGGAGCTTGATGCAGAAGTTGCCCATGCAGAAAATCCTCACCACCAACAGTGGCGACCTACTCGCAGCAGTTCCACTTCAATCGATTCGTCGCTTGGTTCGTCAGTCAGATAAAACCATCGCCAATCAACTCAACATGAACCACTTCAGTAAGGATGAACTTCGTCGAATTGGTTTTCATATCCGCTTCCACCGCTCTGGGGCGCTGTTTGCTCGCTGTTGGCTATTAGTAGAAGGTGAAACCGAGGTTTGGTTGTTCAATGAACTTGCCAACCAATGTGGCTATAACCTAGCAGCGGAAGGTGTGCAGATTATTGAGTTCGCCCAATCAGGACTTAAGGCGCTGATTAAGGTCGCGCAAGAGTTTGGCATTGATTGGCATGTAGTGACTGACGGCGATGCCGCGGGTAAAAAGTATGCAGCGACAGTGTTATCGAAACTCGGTAATGATCAGGAAAGACATCGACTCACGGAACTGCCTGATAAAGATATCGAGCATTACCTTTATATGAATGGGTTTGAGAGCTTTTTCCGTGACATGGTTAAGATTCCATACGATCACCCTATCCCTCCGAAGAAAGTGGTTGCCAAGGTATTGAAGAAACACGCAAAGCCTGACCTTGCACTAGCCATTGTTTCTCATTGCGAGAATCAAGGACAAGAATGCATACCGCTTTTGTTAAGGTGGACATTAAAACGCGTGATCACCATGGCGAACGGAAATACCTAAGCATAATTTGTCTTATAGATACTATCAGTTGCTCTACTGATGAAATATTTAGCTAGTCGAATCAACCAAAAAAGGCACACCAAACGGTGTGCCTGTATAAATCGATATACAAATTAATTGGGGGTTATCTTGCAAGAGTTCACAGTGACTAACTAAGGTTAGGTTAACGAATTAAGCCTTTGCTTGTTTAGCGTGTTGTTCAACAACTTCCGAAGATTGAGTCGATTTCTCGTGAAGCCATAGCCCCGTTGCTTTCATCAAGTATCCAAATACACCACCAAGCAGTAAAGATGGCACTACAAGTTGCCAATCACCACCTGCAGCAAACGTCGCACAGCAACCAATGAAGGTGCCTGGGATATAACCTAGCCACGCTTGTTTCGCTTGAATACACATAAAGAAAGCCACAATAGCAGTAATCATGTAGCCTAAAATCTCTAACCCTGCGAAGGTTGAGCTTTCGATAATCACCATTGCCCAGAATACGCCAGTCATGTTGGTCAATAAGCTACCTGCTAGTCCTTTAACGCCGCCTGTTGGCGAAGCAAAGTAACTGGTGCAACCTAAAAAACCTGCCCATGACAATAAGCCGAAATAGATAGCAATCCATCCCCATAGACCTGACAAAATACCTGTTGTTAATGAAATCGCGACTAATGTACTCATACTATTTCTAAAGCCTAATTACGTAATTGAACGCAACCGGATTTAGCCTCACTTAAAATCAAGTAAGCATACTATGGGAAGATAGCCCTTATTTAGCCGATCACGATCACATTAATAATGTATGCAGTTGTTCATTTATCACTAGATAGAGACCGAAATCGCTTATTCAACACATTTAGTTATCTGAATTTTATCAAATCTACGTTACAGAACCGACCGTTTGCCTTTCATCATGCGCTTACCTTCACGCTTGATACATTCAGCAAGTGGGTTCTCTGCCATGTCAGCACGCCAAATAAAGGACAAGGTTCTTTCCATTTCAAGCTCAGGAACATTCAACGTCACCAGTTGACCTGACTCAACAAACTGTTCGACATCTAGATAAGGTAAACACGTTAAATATGGGCCGTTTGCAACCAAACTTCTTAAAACAGGAACGTGTTCATACTCTCGCCAAACATCGAGATCGCCAATTAAATGGTGAATAGAACTATCAAAAACTTTGCGAGTACCCGAACCATGTTCGCGTAATACCCACTTTGCTTGTTCTAATTGCGCCAAGCTGACTCGTTCACGCTTCGCAAACGGGTGATGAGCCGATGCAACCACCGTTAAATGGTCAGTACACCACACTTCTTGATGAACTCGGTTGTCATCACAACGACCTTCAATAACGCCTAAGTCATATTGATAATCTAATACACCATCAATGACAGCATCGGTACTTTGCACGCCGAGCGAGATTCGCATCTCGGGAAAGTCGTTATCAATAATACTGATGAGATCCGGAACGAGGTGTTCCGCCGGAGTTTGGCTAGCACCTAATTTGAGTTCACCACTCAACAAATGCTGCTCGTAAAAACCCATCTCTATTTGCTGCGCATCTTGCAGTAAACGCTTCGCTTTAGGCCTTAGCCACATGCCCCAATGAGTCAGGGCCATTTGCTTGCCCTGCCTTTCAAACAAAGGCCTTCCGAGCATTTTTTCCAACTGTGCAAGAGACATACTTGTCGCCGACTGAGTCAACGCCAATTTGTCTGCTGCCTGACTAACGCTCCCGGAGTCTGCTACTGCATCAAATACCGCGAGTTGCTTTAATGAATAACGCAAAATTCATCCTTAATGCTTTTAATTATTTGTGTCCTGATGCTCGTTTTTTATAAAGCCGATGAGCAATCAATTTCATTCTACGCGTAACCAAATCTATATCAATAAATTTGATGTGGTTTCTAAAAATTATCAATTTTACCTCTACCCCTCAACGCCCTAATCTGAAATGGCAGGACACAACGAGCCCTGCAAAACATTACTGATTAACCAAGTCATTAACACTAGGAATTACACATGACGGATTGTTCAAGGGGGGGATATGGCAACCAGCACTTCTGAAAATCATCAACTGTTCTCACCAACAGAAATGATGGCGGAAGCAGAGAAGTTTGCATTAAGTAAAGCAAATAAAACCAGCAGCATGACATTGAGTTTGGCAATCATGGCTGGCGCATTCATCGGGCTTGCTTTTCTATTCTACATCACGGTAACCACGGGCAGCGCTGATGCTGGATGGGGATTAAGTCGCTTAGCCGGCGGTCTTGCCTTCAGTATGGGTTTGATCTTGATTGTGATTTGCGGTGGTGAGCTATTTACCAGCTCAGTGTTATCGAGCATCTCATGGGCTAACAAGCAAATCACCTTTACGAAGATGCTGTCTATCTGGGGCAAGGTGTATGTCGGCAACTTTATCGGTGCCATGTTCCTATTGGCTTTGGTAAGCGCTGCAGGCTTGTATCAACTGGATGGCGGGCAATGGGGCTTAAACGCTCTAAACATTGCTCAACACAAGCTACACCACAGCCCTGTTCAAGCGTTTGCTTTGGGTGTGCTTTGTAACTTGTTGGTGTGTTTAGCCATTTGGTTAACGTTCAGCTCTGCTAACGCAATGACCAAAGCAATGATGACCGTGTTACCCGTTGCAATGTTCGTAAGCTCAGGCTTTGAACACTGTGTGGCGAATATGTTCATGGTTCCGCTAGGCATCACGATTCAAACATTCGCACCAGAAAGCTTCTGGATGCAAATCGGTGCAACACCAGCGCAGTACGCAGACTTAAACGTCATGCAATTTGTCACCGCAAACTTAATACCAGTGACAATCGGCAACATCGTGGGTGGTTCAGTATTGGTCGGCTTAGCCAACTGGAGTATCTACCGTCGCCCACAACTTAAAGCAGCAAAAATTACCGCTATTACACAAACAACAGAAATTACGTCAGTTAAGGAAATTACTATGAACACAGCAACTACTATCAAGCAAATCATGAACACTCAACCAATTACACTGAGCGTAGAAATGCCAACATCAGTCGCGATTGATACACTTTTAGACGCGCAACTTGTTAGCGCTCCTGTTTGCGATGTTGAAGGCCGTCTAGTGGGTATCTTCTCTGTTCATGACGTAATGGTTGACCTTTGGTGCCAAGATTACATCCCAACTAAAGGCCAGAAAGTCGTAGACCTAATGAGCCGTGACGTTGTGGCAATTGATGCAAACGACAAGCTAGTAGATGTTGCTGAGTTCCTATGTATCGATAAAGAACAACTGTACCCGACAACAAGCATGGGCTATGCCACTCGCCTGACTTCTCTTTCTTTAGAAGAACGTGCAAAAGCAATGAAAGTAAGCCAACCACATATGCTTCCAGTGCTAGAAAATGGCGTAATGGTCGGTGTGCTGACTCGCACAGAAGTGATGCAAGCGTTACGTCCAATCTACGGCGACCGCCTAAACGTGGTTCCACAAGCTGAACTAGAAACAGCTTAACTAATCTAAAGCTGAACTATTAGGGATTAGTAGTTCAGCTAGATAACTCAGTCATGGCAACGTTGACTGGCTAGAGGTAAATGGTGGCTTTTAACGTACTAAACGGTTTGACACAAAACAGACCTAAACGCGTTGCCATTTATCTCAATAAAAAAGGCGCAAAGTGAAAACTTTGCGCCTTTCTCTATTTCTAACTGCTGACCTATTTAGTATCGACCAAACTTTTGATGTTTCTAAAAAATGTTGATACCTGTCAGAAAGCTAGAAAGCTAGATTACTTCTTTACGCCTTCAACGTGTAGATCCATATCTACATAGCTTGAAGCTCCCATTACTGGAATGTTGAAGTCAGCAAGCTCTAGACGAGTTGTACCAACGAAACCTGCACGCTCACCGCCCCATGGATCTTGACCAGCACCGATGAATTCAGCTTCGATAACGATAGGCTTAGTTACACCGTGAAGTTTAAGGTCACCCATTACTTCAAGTTTGCCTTCACCTTTATCAACTACTTTTGTGCTGTTGAATGTTGCATCTGAGAATTTGCTTGTATCAATGAAGTCAGAGCTACGGATGTGCTTATCACGTTCTGCGTGGTTTGAATCAAGGCTTGTTGTATCAATCGTTACGTTCACTTTCGATGCTTCAACGTTGCTCTCATCAAATGAGAAGTCACCTGAGAATGTGTTAAAACGACCTTGGATAAAGCTGTAACCCAGGTGGCTAACTTTAAAGTTAACTGAAGCATGCGCACCTTTTGTATCAATCACGTAATCAGCGGCGTTCGCAGCGAAAGGCATTGCCATTGCAAATGCTAATCCTGTAGCGATAATTGACTTTTTCATTTTGAAGCTCCTATCATTTTTCGTAGCGTATCGTCTTTGTCGATAACGTGGTGTTTTATCGCCGCTAAGGCGTGCACTGATGCCATGATGATCAGTACCCATGCAGCATAGTAGTGAATCGTTCCTGCGAGATCAGATTGGTTTGCAAACAGTTCACCCATACTTGGTACAGTGAACCAATTGAATACGTCGATCCCGCGACCATCTGATGTTGAAATCAAATAACCTGAAATAAATAAAACCGCTAAGTTAATGTACATAAAGCCGTGAGCGATCTTCGCTGCTGCAACTTCATAGCTTTTACCTTCCACTTTAGGTGACACGGTAACTAACTTCCAAACCAAGCGGATAAAGGTAAGAGCAGCCAAAATAATGCCTACCGAACGGTGGTAGTCTGGTGCTGTTTTGTACCACTCGCTGTAGTATGAAAGATCAACCATCCACAGGCCTACACCAAACAAACCAAATATCGCGAGTGCTGAAATCCAATGCATCGCTCTAGCTAAAGGGTTGTAATTTCTAACGTTGTTGTCCATGCATCTCTTCCGAATGTTAACGAATCGTGTAGTTTTGAAAAGCGTACCCTACACTAAGTTTGTGTAACATATTATTTACCAAGCTTTACAATAGTTACATCATTGCAAATTAAACGAGTTATTCAAATTATTTGAACAAGTTTGGGCTAAACGTTAAATTTCAACAATTTGCTCGATTTCGTAGAGCTCATCTGAGATGTCTAACATTTTGCGTTCCATCACTTTCTGAGCGTCTTCTATCCCCTTGTTGTAGTAAACAGCACCAAACTTTTTGCTGATGAAATCGACCAAGAATTCCGTGTCGAACTGACCAAGCTCCACATCAAGTTCATCTTGCAGGTACTTTTGGAGCGTATGAGTAAGCTCAGACTTTTGTTTCGAATCTAATTGAATGGTCATGAATGTTTCCAAATAAAGAGTAAGTAGATCAATTGTGATTTGCTGACTAGACTATAGTCGAGGTAACTAGCTAGAATTCCTCATAATTTAGAATACAGACCAGTAGAGCGCCAGTGCTATCCATAAAATCACTCAGCAATGGTTAATTTTGATAGAGAGATCAAGAACTCGCACTTTGACGATAGGTAACGGAACCGCAATTACCGTACTATTGCCCATCAATAAGATAGTAGCTGTGTATAAGGGACTTCATTGTTATTAGATCTAGTGATTAAAAGCGTTAATCAGTTTCAAGACGATTGCCTAAAGCTCTGTGAACGCCACTACCCTACTGTACACAATCAAGGGATCAGTGAACATCATATAGGTAAGGCATTTGCCCGCCGAATGGAGCACACCTTCGTTAGCTTTAATCATGCAAGCAACATCAGCCCACTTGAAATGCTTTCCTCTAGAGAAACGCCTCGACACTTCCGAATATCTTCCGAAATCGGTACCGTTTGGATGATCAGTCATCATATGGTGAGCGCCGGGAAAACCTGTCGTAGAAAGTTGATGTTGGACATCCATAATTGGCAACAAGAGTATGGATTTTCCATTCAACCCAATGACGTTTTGATCATTGTCTCCGACCATTGGATTAGCCGAAGTAAAAACAGTGGTGAATTACTCCATTGGTGGATGGGTGAGCTCCCAGACGAGGTTACGGAATATAGCCAACAAGGTATCACGCTAAGAGAGAGTGATTCTCAATTCGCCACTGAGTTAAATAACAACTTTAAAATCAGCCCTTGCTTTATTAAATTTGGACACCCTTTAAAACGGTCAGGAAATCAACAACTGGTTCGTAAATACCTGCAACTTTATGCGGTACTTCAATGGCAGTAGGAATACGGGTCAACTTTTTCGTTCAGTTTTGAAAGTACATTGTTAGACCTCTATCCCAATATTTTATAAAAACACATATCAAGCCCTGCCCAATAATCATTCAAAGTTTATCTTCGATAAAATAATAGCTTATCAGATCATCATTCATATTTTGAGAAGTAGATATCATTTATATGCAAACGGAACTGCTTGTTGATATTGCAACTTTGACATTCCCCCATAACTTGGGGCTTTGTCCCTACTTTTAACTGGTGTATTTACGCTGAAAGCTTATATTGGTTGATGTTGATATGAGATAGATTACTCAGAGATTAAATTCACAATGATCATTATTAATGGTGAATGATAAGTAATTTTAATGACTAATATCAATTATCATGCTGTTTTTTCGTTAATTATATTTAATTAAATATTGGCTCTACAAATGAGTTTTTATTAATTGACAATTTACTTACACCTGTCAATATTGTGACAGCCGAGACATGTACGTCCGCCATTGAATAACCCCTCTTTACTAGCGACTATGATTTTATCAGACAGAAGTGAATTTATTAGCTGTATATCCGTAGATGCTGATATGCAGTTTATTGCGAAATACCAAGACCTGACGCTTAGAAGCGTCTATCAACCTATATTCGACTCTTCTATGACTCAAATAGGTGTTGAGGCTTTGGTGCGCATTTCAAATAACAAAGGTGATATTGTTCGTCCTGATCACTTCTTTCATTCCGACGAAACCTCAAGCACAGACAAAATCAATGTCGAGAGGCTGAGTCGAGCGATTCATATCCGTAACTTCGCACAATCGACAATCCGTCATTTACATCTATTTTTGAACGTTCTTCCAAACGTTGGTGAGTTGTTTGCTGCAGAAAAGGTCAGCGATAGCTTGTTAGCTAAACGCCTTCACGAGCTTAACCTTTCATGCGAACAGATAGTGATGGAGTTGGTAGAGTTGAATGCAGAAAGTGAAGAGCGTTTAAAAGATGCCGCCCTTTCGCTTGCGGATAATGGCTTTCAAATAGCGGTCGATGATTTTGGCACACAAGCATCAACCGAACAGCGCGTTCGTCATATTAACCCTCATATCATCAAGATAGACCGCTCGGTTATGTTGGACTTTGAACAAGGCGACACTCGAGAAATGGAGTTAGTACTTGATCTTGCAAACCAAATTGGCGCAAAGACAGTGATTGAAGGCATAGAAACCCAACAACAACTCGAAGCGATGCAGGGCTTAGGCTTCAATATGTATCAAGGCTACCACTTAGCCATGCCAAAGCCGATTGAGTTAGATATACGCCTAGCAATCTAGAATCGCCCTATTCTTCTCAAAGCCGCTTGCCCACTGGGTAGCGGCTTTTTTAATGCTTATCTATTCGTACCCATTTGCCGCTCTCACGTGTAAACACATTTCAGGACGGGACAACAGGTATAAAAAAGCCCAGTCGAATTTGACTGGGCTGGCTTAAAAGAATCTGTTTTATATCAATCCCTAATAACCCGCAGTGGACGGTTTGATTCTATATAGAACAGCGAACATCACTGGTACTACTATTAGCGTTAGTACGGTAGCAAAGCCTAAGCCTGCCATGATGGTAATCGCCATCGAGCCGAAAAATGCATCGAATACCAAGGGAATCATGCCCAAGATAGTTGTTAGTGCTGCCATAGATACCGGTCGCACACGGCTGATCGCACTGTCGACAACCGCTAAATATGGGTCTTTACCTGTTTGTAGCTCACTGTTGATTTGGTCAAGCAGTACGATACCGTTCTTCAAAATCATGCCACTTAGACTCAATAGACCTAAGAACGCAGTGAAGCTGAATGGCATATTAGTACCTAGCAGACCAATCGAAACACCAATGATAGAGAGTGGTACCGTAAACCAAATCACAAGTGGCTTACGAACCGAGTTAAACAGAAGCATAGTGATGATAAACATCAACAAATAACCCATTGGCAGTGAACCAAATAGAGATTCTTGTGCATCTTTAGAACTCTCGTACTCACCGCCCCAACTAATGTTGTAACCTGCTGGTAAATCGAGTGCTTCAACCTTTGGTTTTACGCGAGCAAACAAGCTAGCTGGTGTTTCATCACCTAACACATCGTGATCAGCCAGAACCGTTAGCGTACGCTTTCTGTCACGACGTTGAATCAGTGGCTCAGACCATTGAAGCTCAACCCCATCAATCACTTGTTCTACAGGAATGTAAGTTTGCAGTGATGGGCTCCAGATCTTCACATTGTTTAGTGATTCAAAATCAAAACGCTCTTCTTCAGGCAGGCGTGCCACGATAGGTAACATGTGCGTACCATCGCGCAGTAAGCCGATGTTGTAACCACCAAACGCCATCTGTAGTGTCTCAGACAGATCCGTCTTTGAAATGCCAAGGCGACGTGCCTTTGATTCGTTAAACAGTGGCACGAGCTCTTTGGTGCGTTCACGCCAGTCGTGACGTACGTTTCGAGAACCAGGATCCGCCAACAAGATATCTTCTACCTCAACAGCGATGCTGCGAAGGATCTGCGGGTCTGCACCGCTAATACGAGCTTCAATTTTTGAAGCTGGCGACGGACCAAACTCAATCAATTTAAATTGGAACGTAGGTTGTTCAAATTTATTGGCTAAGTCCTTGTCTAACCCTTCGAGGACTTTGAACATAGCGTCTCGGTCAGTCGTTCGTACCTGCAGTTGACTGTACGCTTCGTAACTTTTCTCGGGTTGGTATGTCAGCGCAAAACGTTGCATGCCCTGTCCAACCGTTGTTGTCACAAACTCAACGTCGTCTTGCTGGCGAATGTAGCTTTCAACTTTTTCTGTTTGCTTGATCGTTTCACGTACATCGGTGCCTTCTGGCATCCACATGTCTACGTAAAACATTGGGGTATTTGACGGCGGGAAGAACTGCTGCTTCACCATACCAAAACCGACGACAGAAACTGCTAATAGCGCGACCATACTAACTACAGTAAGCCATCTAAATCGAAGTGCTACTTTCAGACACGCACCGAATACCACAAACAGGATGCCTTTGTATGGGTCTTCGTTCTCATCAACCTTGTCTTCTTCTTTAAGCAACATCTCGGCAAGGAATGGCGTTAGTGTTAGTGCAGTTACCCAACTCAAAAACAGTGAGAAACACAGTACCCAAAACAGTGAACCCATGAATTCGCCTGTCGCATCTTTCGACAAACCAATCGGTGCAAACGCTGTGATAGCGATAATGGTCGCACCTAACAGTGGCCATTGTGTTTGCTTCACGATGTCTTTCGCTGCTTGAAGCTTGGTTTTGCCTTTCTTCAAGCCAACCAAAATACCTTCAACGACAACAATCGCGTTATCCACCAACATACCCAGCGCGATGATCAAAGCACCCAGCGAGATACGGTGCAGTTCAACATCGTTGTAGTCCATCAAGATGAACGTACCGAACACCGTCAGTAGCAGTACTAAACCGATGATCAAACCACTGCGTAAGCCCATCGCGAACAGAAGTACGATGATAACAATTGCGACCGCTTCCACTAGGCTTATCAAGAAATCAGCAACGGACTTGTCCACTTCCTGTGCTTGGTTGTAGAAGTAATTCAACTCAACACCGGCTGGCTTAATGCTTTCTAAGCGATCAAGTTCTGCATCAAGCGCATTACCGATTTCCACCACGTTTACGCCCGATGAGAACGCAATGCCGAGGTTGATGGCCGGTTTGCCGTTGTAAGTTAATACATTACCTGGTTTTTCTTGGATTCCGCGAGTGACATCAGCGACATCTTTCAAACGAATTAGGTTACCCGTATCGCGACCATGAATGATTAAGTTTTCTAACTCTTCAACCGTGCTCAGCGTGCCGTTAGGTTTGATGGTTAGGCTTTGACCATTGAGCATTACCTCGCCTGCCGATACCACACTGTTTTGCTGTGCGAGCAATGCTGTCACCGTCGACATGTCTAGGTTTAACGCCGCTAAACGCTCAAGTGACATCTCTAAGAACAATTGCTCTTGTTGGTCGCCTGCGATACTTACCTTGCCTACGCCTTCAACCAGTTCGATTTCACGTGTGAGATAATCAGCATACTGTTTGAGCTCGACGTAATCATATCCATCCCCCGTCAACATGATCATCACGCCAAACACATCACCAAAATCATCGATGATCTGAACAGAGTTAACACCACTCGGTAGCGTTGGCTGTAGGTCATTGATCTTACGACGCATTTCATCCCAGATTTGAGGTAGCTCATCCGGACCATAGTCCATCTTCATGCTCACCATAATTTGAGACATGCCATTCGACGAGGTTGAGGTAATCTTGTCGATATAAGGCAGCTGTCGTATCTCTTTTTCAAGTGGATACGTCAACTCCTCTTCAACTTCCATTGACGTTGCGCCAGGGTAAGTTGAAATAATCATTGCATCTTTAATGGTAAAAGCTGGGTCTTCTAAACGGGATAGGTTGCCAAAAGACGACACACCGCCAATGGCTAAAATGACTAGAAACAGCCAGCTGATTACTTTGTTTTTTATTGAATATTCTGCGATATTCATTCTGCTTTTCCTGACAATTGGATTCCGTCACGGAGTTTTCTTAGATTCGAGTTTACGAGTCGATCACCTTGCTCAACGCCATGAGCGATTAATGCGCCTTGGCCACTGATCTTGTCGACTTCTACTTCGCTTTTGAATGCTTGTCCGTCTTCCATTTTCCACACATAGAACTGATTCCCTTCAGAGCCCGCTTCTAGCGTTGTCATTGGTAATTGGTAGCCTTGAACATCGCTCAGGCCCGCTTTCGCCATATCTACATTGACCGTAACGCTCGTGCCCGGCAGAATTTCACTTTCAGGCTGCTGCATCTGCATCCAAAATTCGTAGGTACGGGATTGTGGGTGCAGTTCACTGGTGTGTTCTAGATACGTCAGTGGGTATTGGCCTGTGTGACCGCCAAAGGTCGCCTCAGGACGATAGCTATTTGAACGCATGTCTGGGCTAATTGACGCCAAGATCGAATCTGATACTTGAATTCGCACATACACCTTGTCGTTCTGGTACACACTCAGTAGTGTTTCTCCAGGCGTCGTATTTTCGAATCGTTGCTTATCGACAGTTGAAACTGTTCCTGAGAACGGCGCTAAAAGTTCTGTGTAACTTAGCTTGCGTTTCGCCGCCGCCAAATTCGCTGATGCGAGCTTATAGTTAGCCGTCAGTTGGTCGTGTTCTGATTGCGATAACATTTCGCTGCCAAACATCTCAGTACCACGGGCCAGCTGCTTGCTTGCCAGCTTGAATTGAGATTGAGCGTCAGTCAGATCTTGGACGTACGTTGCGTTATCTAAGGTGGCTAATAACTGCCCTTTTTCGACATTGTCGCCCGCTTCTACTAATACTTGTTGAATCTCGCCTGCTAGCTTAAATGCCAAGGGAGTCAATTCAGCTGGCATCACCTGTCCATTAAAACTTCTGAACTGATTAGTCAGCGGTGCGCCAACTTCAAAGGTAGACACCAACAAAGGCGGTTGTTCACGGTGTACAGCTTCATTGTTACAGGCTTGAAGTAACAGCGCCGACGCGACAACAACTGACAATTTTGAAAGGTTCATTAAATACCGCCCTCACGAAGCCAAGCTTTTACTTGTTGTCCGTCTGATAACACATCCACACCCGCTTCAACGATAAGATCACCAGACGACAATCCGTCGATAACCTTGCCTTGCTCATCAAGAAGGACTTGTACTTTAGAAATCAATTGAGAGTCAGGGTTATAACGCCATAGTTCACCATGGCCTGCGTCTTTATTTAACCAAGCTGAATCCACAATACCAATGCCGTAGTCAGATTTACTTTTCTGAACTTCAACTTGCGCTGTCATACCAGAAAGTAGATTGATGCCTTCTGGCTTTTCTATAGACACAACTGCTTGGTAGCTGTTGGTGTCTTCATCTGGTTGCGTTGAGATTTCTTTAAAGCGAGTCGGGATACGAATGCCGCGGTGGCCGTCCATCACAACCCACATGTTTGAGCTCGTTAGGTCTTGAATAGAACGGTCTTCAAGCTTTGATACTGGAATTGAAAACGTTACATCCATTTCACTGTGATTCAAAATATTCAGTACTGGCTGCTTTTCTGCGATCAATTGATATTGCTTTCCAAACACCATCGATACCACGCCATCGAATGGAGCAACTAAGGTAGTGTAGCCAAGGTTTGTTTTTGCTTGGTCCAACTCAACTTCAGCGGCAGTAAAGGTGTTCACGGCTTGGTCGTAGTAATCGGTACTGACCAGTTTTTTCGCATATAGCTCAGAAGCTTGTTTGTATTGGCTGTTTGCCAGATCAAATTTAGCTTGGGCAGCATCAACGGCAATACGGTAATCCGTCGCGTCTAATACGGCTAACACCTGACCTTTCTTCACTTCTTGTCCCATACGAACATCGAAGGTTTCTATATCTCCGCCCACTTGAAAAGAAAGTGCCGCACGGTCAGTTGCATCAACCTTTGCAATGAAGCTATCAAGATCGATATCAGTCTGTTGCGGGATTTCGAACAGCTTGACTGGCTTGATTACCTGCTCATTTTCCTCTGACTGAACTTTGTCACATCCAGTTAGAGAGCCTGCGAGCAATAGTGCTGCAATAACAGCTCCCATGCGCTTGCTCGATATGGCATTGATAGACAAATTGGACTGCATGATGCCTCTCCATTTAATTATTATGATTTATTACACAGGTGGGCAGTATATTTAATATTAAATAATTCTCAAGCTTTACTTTCCAGTTGTGCAGTATTTTTTATTTCAGTAAAAACAGTGTAGAATGTGGTAATCAGGTAATTATGTGAAATGAAGATGACCGAAAAGAAACAAGGTAGAAGAAGCGCAAAAGACGCTGAAGAGACTAGATTTTTGATCATGGGTGTTGCTGCGGATATGTTCTGTGAGCAGGGTTATGATAGCGTTTCGCTTCGTAACATCAGTGAGAAAGCAGGTGTATCGCATAGCCTTATCCGCCACCACTTTGGTAGCAAAGAAAAGATTTGGCATGCGATAAGCGATTGTTTACACGCTTATTTTCAGTCTTATATTGCTAAGATTATGGAAGAATTACCAAAAGACGTCGCACCAAACATTACTATCTATTTATTTAGTATGCGCCTCTTTAGCAACATGATTCACTCACGAAAACCGATGCAACTTATCACTGACTCTGTTCGTCAAAAAGATAACTTGGTCGATTACTTTATCGACAATGTTGGCGATGTCGAAAAAGAAATCAACATGTTAGCTGAACAATATAACGATGCGAATCCAGAGAGCTTGATCAACATTTATGAGATTAAGTGGCAAATGATCATGTATGCGCACGGTGCAGTATGTCTCACTCCCTTTATGGAAAGCACTTGGAATGAAGGTGATATGGTCACCTCACCCGAAGACGCCCTACTTAAGCATTGGCAGCTTTTCAACACGCAGATGGTGAGCAAGTTCAATATTGGTGAAGAGTGGGTTCTAAATCCAACCTCGATTGAAGAGCTGATTTACGAAGTGCCCTGTGTATGGAAGTGCAATCAAGAACATCATTAATCCAATGTTTTTATCTTCCTTGGTCGTAATTTGATTTACTTGAAACAAAAATGCGCCGTTACAGAACTAACTGTAACGGCGCATTTTTATATGTATAGTTCTTTAAACTGGAGCTTTGGCCAGTTTGTTAGCGACGGGCTTTACCGCGATTTTGATGAATCTTAAGCTTTGCTTTCATCTTACGCTTTTCTGATGAACGACTCTTGCTGCGACCACCACGATCGGGCGCTAGATCTTTTTCAAGGCTTGGTTCAAAGCCCTCTAGCCACTCTTGAGGCAAGCGAGTATCAAGTAATCGCTCAATATCACCCAATAGGTAAGCTTCATCCTGACTCATCAAAGAGATCGCTAATCCACTGTTGCCCGCACGACCAGTTCGTCCGATACGGTGAACGTAATCTTCTGCTTTGAATGGCATGTCATAGTTCACAACTTGTTCTAGCTGCTGAATATCAATACCACGAGCTGCCACGTCGGTTGCGATCAACGCACGAACTTTACCTGACTTGAAATCGTCCAGTGCTTTTTGACGCGCACCTTGGCTCTTATCGCCATTGATTGATGCCGCTTTAATGCCGTCTAACTTAAGCTCTTTAACGAGAGCATCAGTACCCTGCTTGGTCTTTGTGAACACCAACACTTGTTGCCAGTTTTTTGAGCCAATCAAATACGCCAATAATTCACTTTTACGCGACTTATCTACCGGGTAAACCATCTGTGTTACGGTTTCAGCGGTGCTGTTTTTTGGCGTAACTTGAATTTCACTTGGCTTTTGCATCATACGGTGTGCAATCGCTTTGATTTTGTTATCAAACGTTGCAGAGAAGAACAGCGTTTGACGCACTTCGTTCATGCGAGAAAGAATACGTTTGATGTCAGGCATGAAACCCATATCTAACATACGGTCAGCTTCATCCAGTACCAGTACTTCCGTTTGGCTCAACATGATGTTTCTAGTGAACATGTGATCAATAAGACGACCAGGCGTCGCGACCAGAATATCTGCACCACCGCGTAGGTTATCAGTTTGCACCTTCATGCTAACGCCGCCGTAAGCCACCACGACTTTAATGTCGGTGCCCTTTGCGTAGCTAGTTAAGTTATCGAAAACCTGTTGTGCCAATTCACGAGTTGGTACTAACACAAGCGCACGAACGAGCTTAGGGTTCGGAATAACATTGTCTTTTGTCTCGATTAATCTTTGAATAATCGGTAAACCAAACGCGGCCGTTTTACCTGTACCCGTTTGAGCACCAGCAAGTACATCTTTGCCTTCTAATACCAATGGAATCGCTTGTTCTTGAACGCTGGTCGGAGCCGTAAAATTAAGCTCTGATAGCGTGGCAAGAAGATGCTCAGATAATCCTAGTTGGTTAAAAGATTTTGTAGATTCAGACATAGTATGATGCTCAAAGATTAAATAGGCGCGGATTGTAGCAAACCTGTATTACGCTGTTTACCTTTCCTTTTGATTTTTCTTCATTTGAAGCGCATTAAACTTCTTAGCCTCCTCTAAAACGTTGGGATAAAGCTCATTAAAGTGACACTGCAACGTATCGTAGTGACGTTCGAGGTCATCGTAACATGCCTCGAGCATACCGAGCTTAGGTCTTCTCAACGCCATTCGCTGCAATACCACCTCTATAGAAGACATGTCTTGATAGCTCTCTAACCATCTGTGCTCAGCCATTTTCTGATGAACCATAACGAAATTTTCTGGCCAGTGTGGTTCTTGATGTTCAAAGATCTGCTCATGGCTATCGAAACAAAAACGCTCTAATGTCTGCAGTGAAAACTGAGCCCAATGATTGGCTAAGCAGTGATCCCAAAATACATCGAGTGCGATAGGCGCAAAGCGTCGTGTTTGGTCTGAGAAAAGTGATTTTGCAGAACGAGATACATCATGACGATCAGTATAGCTATCAACAAATCGATGAAGCCTAATGCCGTCAGAAAGGGAATCAGAATAGTGTTTATTAGGGTCGCCTTTAACAAAATCACCTAACAGGTTACCTGCTAAGTTACTGTTACAGTGCTTGGCGATGTGAAGGTGTGCGAGAAAGTTCATTGAACCTCATTAAAGTATCGAGAACTAAGTAACATGGTAAACGTACTCGTTTATCTTCGCGAACTTTAATGAGGATAGTTTTGGTATGACGTGTGAGCGAATAAGATTTGCTCAGTTTAGAATTGTTTGCTTTGAGAAGCTTTAGCTAAGAAAGCTTTTAGCTTTAAAACGTTTCAGTTGAAACTGAATTAAAGATCTTGAAAGCTTAGTTCGAAGACTTGAAAAGCTCTTCTGCTAACTGTTTCACTGTCTGCTCATAGTCAGACAAATCAATGCCAATTTCCATAGCATCTAACAACTCTAGACTTTCGTCATTATAAGATTGGTCACTCATTGTGCCCCCTCTATTCCTTGATGTGGACATGATGTCCTATTAACTAGTGCACCATCTTGGACTTATATTATGTCACTTTGATGAACGCACTCTACTCTACCCATTCCATATTCATAGCTTAAAGCTACTCGCGATCATTAACGCTTTTTTACGCTAAAGGGGTATACGCGAACGACATATGTACTGCCACCTTACACCAAGTACAACAAATTACTCTATAAATTTTGAAGCCGGTCATGGTCAAACGTTTGCTTTGCTCATTTGAATGCTGCCACGCCTCTTTAAGTAAACATTAATTTACAGTGGATATTTTTAATTACATTAGGCATTGCATTTGGAATTAAACTCAATCAGAATACTTCAAAATCGAGATATTCTTTGGGTTTATGCGCTTAAGCTAGAAGAATTACAATGAAAACACACCCTAACGTAAAGAATTATATACAATGAATAAATCAAAGGTTTTTGGTAGTACTTTGATCATTGCAGGCACAACCATTGGTGCTGGCATGCTCGCTCTTCCACTTGCTTCTGCAGGTATTGGCTTTTCAACTTCACTTTTCTTGATGCTGGGTTTATGGGCGTTAATGGCCTTTACGGCGCTATTAATGGTAGAGCTTCACCAATTCGCAGAATCTGACGCTACCCTGCACACGTTAGCTCACACCATTTTAGGGACAAAAGGAAAGTGGATTGCGAGCTTCGCGGTGATGTTTCTTTTCTACGCTCTGTGTGCGGCATACATAGCTGGCGGCGGTGCGCAATTTAACCAACGAATTTCGGATATCGCGGGTATCGAACTCAACGCTCAAATCACCACGCTTCTATTTACCCTATTAGTTGCTGGCGTTGTGACGATTGGTACACACAGTGTTGATAAAGTTAACCGCGTTTTGTTTGGCTTAAAGCTTATCGCAATGGTGTTGGTACTTAGCTTCCTAGCGCCAAACATTACCTCTCAATACTTAATGAGCATGCCTTTACAGCAAGGCCTGATTGTGGCGGCGATTCCGGTTGTGTTTACCTCTTTTGGTTTCCACGGCAGCATCCCATCAATTGTTCGATACCTAGATGGTGACGTTCGTTCTTTACGTAAGGTAATGATTATTGGCTCGGCACTGCCTCTGGTTATCTACGTTTTCTGGCAAAGTGTTACTTTGGGTGTGATTAGCCAAGAGCAATTATTGTCTGATACAAGTTTAGGCGCGCTATTAGTCTCTCTATCGCAAACTGTCCATCAATCCAACCTAAGCGTGATCGTCGGTGTGTTTGCGGACCTTGCACTGCTGACATCTTTTATTGGTGTGAGCTTGGGTTTATTTGAATTCATGGGCGACTCACTGAGCAAGAAACTAGGTAACGCGAAACGTGTTAAGACAGCTGCTATCACCTTCTTACCGCCACTGGGTTTTGCCTTATTTTACCCACAAGGCTTCATCATGGCTTTAGGCTATGCAGCCATTGCACTTTCAGTGCTCGCGATTCTGTTACCAACAGTGATGGTATACAAGGTTCGTTACACTGATTTCTCTGTCAAACCTCAATCTGCAGAAGCAAGTTACCAAGTGTTAGGCGGTAGCAAAGCGTTGTTTTTAGCAGGTAGTGTTGGCGTATTTATCATTGCGATTCAAATCCTTATATCAGTAGGGTTATTACCGTCTTTGGGCTAATAAACTCATACAGGATATAAATACTTGATTGAGATCTCATAATTAGCATGACGCTATCATTAATTTTCACAATTAGTCGATTGAAGTCACATTTTTATTTAGGTCGGTTATTTAGAGTCCACGGTAAAGGATTTACCGTGGAGTTTTTATGAAAGAAGTACAATTTCGAACGATAGACAAACTGTTTATCAAAATGTCGATCAACGACAAGTTTTGGGTCATTTTCTTAATCTTTTTTGCCGCTCTGGCAAGCCTAACTGGACTGAACTACGTCAACAAAATGGAACACATTGACGTAACTGCAAAACAGCAGGTCGAGTATCAACTACAAGGCATTTTATCAGCATCAGATTCCCCTGCTTCTGTTCGCTCTGTTAGCCAGCAAACTCGCGCTCAACAAACCACTATTTCAAACAATGGTTCGGTGACTGCCACAGCACTCGCACAAGATGGCAACTACTACTCACTTACCGTTTCAACTAACGATATACAGAATCAAAAGCAGCAAGCACTTTACACTTTATTACTGAGCTTTTTGTGGTGTGTGCCTTTTGGTCTTTTCTGTTACTGGGTAGCGACTTTCCTAGGCGGCGCACTTTGGGTTCTTTATTCAACGACTCAAAAGATTGGTGATGGTGACTTAACATCACGCCTTGGCTTCCACCCTGGCCGTGATGAGTTCGGCACGATTGGCTGTGCGCTTGACCGTTCAATGGACACGCTTAGTGAGTTAGTCAACAACGTAAACCACAGTGCAGCAACGCTAAGTGAAACGTCGGCTTCTTTCGAAACAGAGATGAAGCGCAGCGAAACACAAATCATGAGCCAAAACGCCTCTCTAGACTCTGTAGCGACAGCAATGGATCAGATGACAGCTTCAGCAAATGAAGTCTCTAACATCTCTGCACGCTCAACGGAACAAACCGAGCAAGACGCGCAGCAAATCAACGATAGCCACGCGAAAGTTCAACAGGCAATCTCGGAAATCACCACCCTTTCTTCTTTGATTGAGCAAACCTCATCTTCTGTTACTAGCTTGAATGTGAATACGAGCCAAATTAACGAGGTCATCACGACGATCAATGCTATTTCAGAGCAAACTAACTTACTTGCTTTGAATGCCGCGATTGAAGCCGCTCGTGCGGGCGAACAAGGCCGTGGTTTCGCTGTTGTTGCTGATGAAGTAAGAACACTGGCAAGCCGCACTCAGTCGGCTACAGTAGAAATCCAAGCGATGATTGAACGCTTACAGCAAGAGAGCCAAAATATCGCGAAGATCACCGAACAGACGGTTGATCAAGCGCAAACCAGTAGCCAACTGATTTCGGACATTGGTCACGACGTAAACTCGATTGCAGATTCAGCTCAAGCACTGATGGACATGAGTATCCAAATCGCAACATCGGCAGACGAGCAAAGTAACGTTGCCAATACGATTGCAGCTGAACTTAACGATATTCGCAGCCAATCCGATGTGATTAAAGACGTGGCTCAGAATTCTTCAAATGGCGTCTCTAGGCTAACAGAAGCGTCAGTTTCTCTGTCTCAGACGTTGGCACGATACCGTACTTAAGGCTCAACTGGCGAACTAGCAGCGCGAATTGAAAACAAACTAATGAGGACTCGTAATGGGTCCTTTTTTTTGGCTTTTGTTTAATAACATTACAAGAGGCATGGTCAATAACGATGACATTATCAATTACCATGAAGCAAGTCGCAAAGGAGAGATTAAGAAGTGTCAGAACTGTCTAATATTCGAGCTTAGGAGTAATCTAATTGAACGGGTCTTTTTTCGCTTACCCTCTTGCTGCAGGTGACACATAATGAATAAAACAGAAACACCAAACACCGACGACATTACATGCCCTTTATGCCAACACGACGAGTATCTGCTTTCAGAAAGTGGAGAGAAGTTTACTTGTGCATCTTGCGGTTTCCATACCAAACAATTTAGTAAGGTAGTCAGCCTTCAATTAAACTCTACCCCACCAAAGCTGCAGAATTCGATATACCACCATTTGAGCAGTGCTTGCCATTAATCCAAACTGAAATTTCTTCTAAACTGTAGATATCCTGAGCCGCGAGTTCTGCTGAGTCGGCTTCGGAGTCTACGACTGCTTCATCAATACTCGGGCGTAATCGAAACGATTGGATACCCGCGCGAACACCAGCCTCAATCCCTTTCAACGTATCATCCACGTAGATGCACTCATTCGGTAGAAAGCCCATGTTCATGGCCGTGTACATGATTAGATCAGGCTCTGGCTTCCAGCTGTTAGCATCAAAAGCTGAGAACACTTTGCCTTTGAAGTCGTCTAGCATGCCTGTCATCGCCAATGAAGATTCAACTCTAGATTTCGGTGCATTGGAAGCGATACAAAACTCGATGTCTTGTTGTTTGAGGAATTCAATAAGTTCGATAGCGCCATCCATCGGCTTTAAATGACGCTGGAACAGTGCTTCTAATTCAGTGCGATATAACGGTTCAAGAGTATCAATCGAGATAGATAGCCCAAGACGTTCTTGTGTATCCATTAATATGTCGGCTAGCTTCCCGCCTTGAAAGTGCGCATAGCAGTCGTTGACGTTTAGCTCCGCCCCAAAGCCAGTGAAAACGTTCACCAAAGCTTGGCAGCACAGCTTTTCACTATCGATAAGTGTTCCGTCACAATCGAAAATCACACATTTAGTCTGTTCTAACCGCATAGGTATCTCACTTAGATTGAATCCAAGTTTTATCCTATAGTGTTCTTTCAATGGGCGAGATGATTGAGGTAACAGTTTGCGGACACAGGCTTATTTCTCTTCGCGAAATATGGAGTTGATCACTTTATCGCTCGGCATAAGCAACAGTTTTCATCAAATTAGCCCAGATGCTACGAAATCAAATGCTGCGAGGTTTACATAAGCGACTCAATTTCAGGGGAAAATATAAATCACTACTTTCTAGCCGGATCGTGATGAATAGATAAAAAATAAGACTTATAGGCTACTCAGATAGAGCGACAATTAGCTAACAACCGACTCTTCTAATACCTTTGCTTCAATAGTAGGTGCAGACGCATATTCTATAGTTCCAGTATCGGGATACGAATCTCGGATAGCGACAAACTCGGGTAAGTGTTTCAGTAGCAATTTAGTTAGCTGAGGATCAAACTGGTAACCACACTCTCGCTCGAACAAATCGACCACCATATCTAACGGCCACGGTTCTTTGTAGCAACGTGCACTAAGCAGCGCATCAAACACATCGGCTACGGCAGTGATACGAGCAAACAGGTGTATTTCATCACCTACTTTGCCATTCGGGTATCCAGCACCATCCCAACGCTCGTGATGTTCGTTAGCAATAATTGCCGCGAGGTTGGTAATATCACCGGACCCGCTCTTCAATAAGTTATAGCCAGCCGTAGTATGAAGCTTCATCACCTCCCACTCTTGGTCGGTTAATTTCCCAGGTTTATCCAAGATCGATTCAGGGACAGAAATCTTACCCACATCGTGCATTGGGCTGATGATCTCAATCATCTCGACTTCGCGATGGCTCAAGCCACGATACTTCGCAAGCAGTGCAGACAACTTAGCTACACGCTTAACGTGATTACCTGTTTCGCCAGAGCGGGTTTCAATTGCTTCTCCGAGAACATGAATCATATCCTTTTGAATATTCAAGGTCTGTTTCTGAAGCTTTAAGATTCGTTTGTTCTTATTGGCCAACTCTTTCTTTTGGCGCAGAGTAACGAATTGCATCAAAATGATCAGGCTTAAACCCGCAATCACCATCGACAGCCCCAATAACAACTGGAAGTTTTTGCGAATAAAGGATGAAGGCTCGTTAATGAAAACCGCTTCGTCAGGTAACGCGTTTGCACTAATCCCGTATCGCTTCATTGCGGGGTAATTAAATACAAAACGCTTGTTGTCTCCTGGAGTTAGCGGTGTCGTAAAACCAAGAGGAAGATATTTATCCAATGCATCGACAGCCTCTTCACCCATGCTTTGTGAGTGATTAACGTAGCCACCGAGTACATCACCCGAAATATAGAACTGCCACAAAGCAAACACCGGAGCAGCACTCGCTTTTGACAACGTATCCGCAATCTCTTGGTAAGTGTGGTAAACCCCTTGCTTCAACTCGGTGTTGTAATGACTGAGCAACACCGCATCGTCCGCAGAGATCCCTTCTAAAAACTGGCTCGTATGCTCCAGCGACAAGTCGCGAATTTCTACGAGATTGATATTTGGAAATTCAGCCATCATTTTGTTCATTTCTTTATGAATCAATTCAGACGTGACACTGTAATCATTTACAAAATAGAGATTCTTTAGATTAGGTCTTAATTTGGAGATCAGCTTAATATTAACGTCTATCTGATCGTTTTCATAAAGCACGGTTGCTCTGTCAGACACCGCGTACATGTCGGTGCTGAAATCATTGATGCCGGCTGCAACGACAGGTGTGGAGCGATCAATCAAATTAGGCAGAGATTCAAGAAAATTGGCCGCGTTATCGTCCGTCGCAATTACGCCATCAAATTTATAACCTGCATATTTCGCACGTAAGTAGTGCGCAAGAGATTCGTAATACTCAGGGCTGTGGACACGCTTTGAATCCAAATACTCTATTGAGAGTTTAACTTCGGTTTGAGACTGGCTGAACGCACTGTCTATCCCTTTTTGGAAGTCAGCAGTCCATTGATAAGAAGGTTCGTATGAGTGTAAAACTAGGATGCGTTTTATATCCCAGTCGTTAGCAAAGCTGAGTGAAGAATAAGCGCTAACACACAATACAGCGATTGATATCAATAGCTTGTACATACAATACCCTTTAAATAAGACGGGGTATTGTACTTAGATTAACGCTTTGTCAAAGAATCTTTAGTTCTCGATCCACACTTTATCGCAAGAAGCATGATCTTGTGCCCAAAAATCGTGTAACTGCTTAGCAAAGTTGTTGATACTTTGACCATTTCCAGCAACGAGATCCGAGATCAATAGGGCATCATCTGCTTCTGTGACGATAGCGCTCGCCACAACTTCACCATTTTGAGTACCAATATATAAGACATGATCGTCAGAAAGCATAATTTGGCTCAGGAACTCAAGCATATGTGCCCTTTCGGTTTCATCTTGGTAAACGCTTGCTTGGTTAAGTGAAAATAGCACGGTCAATTTATGGAAATCGACTTTATGCAGTTCATCAATTTGGGAAGGAGTTTGATCTTGTGCTAAGAGTTGGTATGTCTTGGATGGAAGTTTGCTTTGATAAAGTTCGCGGCCGAGGAGGCTCTCTTTTGCGGGGTAAGCAATATCGAGCTGACTAAACAGCCATTGGTTTTTCTTGTATGCAATTTCAGGTATTTCGTTATTCATTCTTTTAGTACCTACGGTTAGTATCCCCAAATATCGCAGTTATTTGGAAGACATACGGTCGGCTGAGGTGCCGAGCTACAAGCAGAGAGCATACAGAGCATGACCAAGGCCAACAAGTACTTTAAATGCTTCATATTTTTCATTATCCAACAACATCCTTTAAGAACTTAACGAAAAGCTCTACACTCGTATTCAAGCTTTCAATATCCTTATAGTAAACAGAACTATATAAATAAAAAGGACTTCTTATGAAAAAAGCCTTAATAGCAGCAGGTATCGTCACAATGTTAGCAGGCTGTTCGGACAACGAGGTTGGCGACGTCTCACTGGGTTTCTTCACAATGAAGGATATCAAGATGTCTTCATTAGATGACGATAAGATCGCAGGTGTGACCTGTCATATCGCATCAATCGAAGCAAACCTTAGCCTTTCTGATCCAAGTGATAGCTCTATCTCTTGTCGTCAAACAGGTGAAATTACACCAGAAATGATTGCTCAAATAGACAAGAGTAAATCTGGCGAAGTGGTATTCAAACAATCGAAAAGTATCTTCTTTAAAACAATGAAGGTTCGTCGTATCTACGATGCAGAGAATCAGTCGCTGCTTTACTTGTCTTACACCACCAAAGAAACGGAAGGCAGTTTCAAGCATAGCCTTTCAACTGTTCCTCTTTGGGGTACAGAGGCTTACGTAGATCCAGCAACACTTGTTCCTGCTGAATAGCCTTAAGCACAAGTAAGCCTAATCACCTGTACAGACATTGTGCAGGTGATTCAAAATGTAATAAAAATGAAAGAAACAGAAACAAAATGTGATATCATGCGGCAAAATTTTTTCACTGTATTTTTCATATGAAGTTTCCTGGACAGCGTAAATCTAAGCACTACTTTCCAACTCACGCACGTGATCCGTTGGTCAACCAAATTCAACAAACACCTAAACTACACCGCGCAACAGTGGTCGGTATAGGTCAAACGATTGTTGACATCGAAGCCCGTGTTGACAACGAGTTCCTAGAAAAATACGAGCTGAGTAAAGGTCACTCACTGGTATTGGAAGAAAGTAAAGCAGATGCGCTGTATGAAGAGTTAGTTGAGCGCGGTTTGATCACGCATCAATACCCTGGCGATACTATCGGCAACACACTACACAACTATTCCGTACTTGCAGACAGCAAATCTGTCCTGCTTGGCGTGATGTCTAAGAAGATTGAAGTTGGCTCATTTGGTTATCGTTACCTTTGCCGCACTTCTTCTCGTATGAATCTAAACCACCTTCAAACTGTTGATGGTCCAATTGGTCGTTGTTACACGCTGATTTCTGAAGATGGCGAACGTACGTTTGCAATCAACGAAGGCCACATGAACCAACTTCTTCCAGAAAGCATTCCTGAAAAAGTGTTCGAGAAAGCGTCTGCATTGGTTGTGTCGTCATACCTAATGCGTGGCAAACCTGAAGATCCGATGCCAAAAGCGGTACAAAAAGCGATTGAATACGCGAAAGCGCACAATGTGCCTGTTGTACTAACACTTGGTACTAAGTATGTGATCGAAGGCAACGCTGAATGGTGGCAAGAATACCTGAAAGAAAACGTAACCATCGTCGCGATGAACGAAGATGAAGGTGAAGCGCTAACGGGTGAAAAAGATCCTCTATTGGCTGCTAACAAGGCACTTGAGTGGGTTGACCTAGTTCTATGTACTGCTGGCCCTATTGGTCTATACATGGCAGGTTACACTGACGAACCAGCGAAACGCGAAACCACACTGCCATTATTACCGGGTAACATCCCTGAGTTCAATAAATACGAATTCAGCCGTGCGATGCGTAAGCAAGACTGTAAAGACCCAGTAAAAGTGTACTCTCACATTGGACCTTACCTAGGTGGCCCACTTGAGATTAAGAATACCAATGGCGCTGGCGATGGTGCACTTTCAGCACTACTTCACGACATGGCAGCAAACAGCTACCACCACGTGAATGTACCAAACTCAGAGAAACACGAACATACTTGTCTAACTTACTCTTCACTGTCTCAAATTTGTAAGTACGCAAACCGTGTAAGCTACGAAGTGTTGACTCAGCACTCTCCTCGCCTTTCTCGTGCACTACCTGAACGCGAAGATAGCTTAGAAGAAACATACTGGGATCGTTAGTCGACCATAATAGGCAGTTACCTCTTAAAGGTTAACGCCAAGTGAGATTACCCATTCCTTGAAGGGCTGCTATATGCAGCCCTTTTTGTATACAACGCCAATATAACGGCAGCTCAAGGTAATCAGATCGAATATTTTGCTCGTTTAAGACTTGATCTCGCGCAATGACTCTTTAGATCTGTTATCTTCCAGCACATAATTCGTGTGGTTTGCCTTTACTTGGCAAATTTATACAGTACTATCGCCACGCAAACGGTTACGTACCACCTTTCGGTTCTGATATAAGGATCAAATATGCTGTCTGATATTGATATTTGTCGCTCTACTCCCCTTAAAAACATCAGTGAGGTTGCCAAGCAAGCTGGCCTGCACCACAACGAACATCAGCCATTAGGGCAATTCAAATCTAAAGTGTCTCTAACATCACTTGAACGCCTCGCCAACCAACAAGATGGTAAATTAGTCGTAGTCACGGCGATCACACCGACACCTCTTGGTGAAGGCAAAACCGTCACTACTATCGGATTAGCACAAGGCCTCGCAAAGATTAACCAATCGGCCATGGCCTGCATTCGCCAGCCTTCAATGGGTCCGGTATTTGGCGTAAAAGGCGGTGCTGCGGGTGGTGGTTACTCTCAAGTTGCCCCTATGGAACAATTAAACCTGCATCTCACGGGCGATATTCATGCTGTTACGGCCGCTCACAACCTCGCCTCTGCCGCCATTGATGCACGTTTGTATCATGAACAGCGTGAAGGGTTAGAAGCCTTTGAAGCACGCTCAGGCTTAAAAGCACTGGATATAGACCCAAGCAGAATCGTTTGGCGACGTGTACTTGACCACAATGATCGCGCATTACGCATGATTACAGTTGGCAAGAACGAAGCAGACAAAACAATTAACGGCTTTGAGCGAGAAGATGGATTTGATATCTCAGCCGCTTCAGAGCTGATGGCTATCCTTGCTCTAGCCAATGACCTTCAAGATTTGAGAAAGCGCATCGGACGAGTGGTACTTGCTTACAACAAACAAGGCTTGCCGTTAACCGCAGATGATTTCAACGTTGCAGGCGCAATGACCGTAACAATGAAGGATTCTATTGAACCAACATTGATGCAAACCCTTGAAGGCGTTCCGACCCTAATTCACGCCGGGCCTTTCGCGAACATTGCACATGGTAACTCTTCAATTATTGCCGATAAGATAGCGTTAAAACTGAGTGACTTTGTCGTGACCGAAGGTGGTTTTGGCTCAGACATGGGCTTTGAGAAAGCGTGCAACATAAAAGCGAAAGCGTCGAACAAAAAGCCCGATTGCGCTGTGGTTGTTGCTACATTACGTGGATTAAAGGCCAACTCTGGTTTATACGATTTAAGACCGGGGACTCCATTACCTGATTCAATCTTTAATGATGACCAAGACGCGCTTGTTGCAGGCTTTGAGAACCTTAAATGGCACATCAACAACGTTAAGCAATACCAAGTGCCTACAGTTGTTGCGATTAACCGATTCCCACAAGACTCAACTCAAGAGCTCGATGTTTTGAAACAGATGATCACCGACTTCGATCCAAGCGTTAGCGTTGAAGTAAGCGAAGCATTTGGTCAAGGTGGCGAAGGGGCGACTCAACTGGCTCACGCCGTGGTAAAAGCTTGCCAAAAACAGAGTGAATTTACGCCTTTGTATCACTCAGAGCAAAGCCTAGAAGAAAAACTGATGGCAGTCGCTGAAGTTGGCTATGGCGCGGCAAGTATTTCGCTATCTCCACTGGCTAAAAAACAACTGGCTGAATTCAAACTGCATGGCTTTAGCGACCTATCGGTTTGTTTGGCAAAAACACCACTATCGATCTCGACAGAAGCACACGTAAAAGGTGCACCCACCCAATTTGACGTGCCCGTTAGAGAACTAAAACTGTGTGCTGGTGCTGGCTTTATTTACGCGTTGTGCGGCAATGTGATGACCATGCCAGGCTTGCCTGACAAACCGGCGTTCATGTCGTTAGATATTGATAGTAATGGAAATATCGTCGGCCTAAGCTAGATGCTCTTAATTAGATAAATGGCAATTAATCGCGATTAATTTGGCTCAATTTTCAGACCGGTGTTCTATATTGAGCAATCATGTCCTAACGAAGTGATTGCTCAACAATCAAGCCCAAGTGCAAAAAGTTGCACTAAAATCGTAGTTATATGCGAATCTTGTTTTAACTTCTGGGTAAAGATCACATTAAAAACCTTATAAAATATATAGTATTGCGCTGATTCTTTGAGGACAGTGATGAATACAAGTATAAAAAAACTAGTCAGCCAATTTCTATGTACCATCTTTGCCCTAGGACTAGTCCCTGCCCTCTACATAAACTCTGAATTTGACAGGGTTGAAGCTCAGCACACGCTAAATATCAAACAGTCCAGCCAGAACCAGATCGAATACAGCTTTCACGAACTCGCTGTTATTGTTGAGCAAATCTCTAACTCTGTTCCTTCAATCGCCGACTCTCAAACACTACTCCGAGCGATTCAAGAACCTTCTATTATCCATAAAGAAACCCTGCAAGATCTTTGGGTGATGTTAGCTCGTGGCCAAAAATACTATTCTCAGCTTCGTTATCTCGATCTAGCTGGAAACGAAGTGTTCCGCGTTAACTACAAAGACGGTAAAGCAACTGTCGTCCCAGAGAACGAACTGCAAAACAAATCCTCTCGAGATTACTACAAGATGCTACAGAAGTTAGAGATTGGCGATGTCAGCTCTAGAGGCATTGACTTAGAAATGGAAAATGGAGAAATCATCCACCCATTAACGCCGGCGCTTCGCATTATGACGCCAGTCGCTGAAGGGAATCGAATTATTGGTTACTTCATTGCAAATCTAAACATGCTTGAGATTTACAAGCGTCTTCATTACCAAATAGGAGACTCAGCCGCAGTCCCGGTCATTCTAAATAAAACTGGCCATGTCATCATGGGGCCCGACCCGGCTGAATCATTTGGACATGTTTTAGAGTCACGTTCAGACAAGACATACGCAAAGCTATATCCGGCGCTTTGGAAAGACATTCAATCCAACTCTTCGTCTAGCTATTTCGATGGTAAGAACTGGTATTTCCACTCTGACATCAGCCCAAAGATAAAGCAGTTTGCAGGCCCTATTTACATGGTTCTTCACATTGAAAATCAGCATTTCAGCAGTCAATACCGACAAGAAAAACAAGCGATTGTCGTTCAGATCATCACCTTATCTTTCTTGATTTCGATGATCTCCGCTGGCTTCGTATTGTGGAACAGCAACCACAAGAAGAACAGTATCGAGAGCCAACTTGCTAAGGCTGCGATGAATGGTATGTCTGCCTTGGTGATTACCGACAGAAACAACCGAATCATCAAGGTAAACCAAGAGTTCACCCGTGTTAGTGGCTACGAGTTAGAAGACGTAAAAGGCCGCCAACCGTCCATGTTTGCTTCTGGTCGCTACAACGAAGAGTTCTACATCAAGATGTGGAGCATCATCAAAGAGAAAGGCATGTGGGAAGGCGAAGTGGTTAATCGTCGTAAAGACGGGTCTTTGATCACGGAAATACTACGAATCCAAACCATCAAAGATTCGAAAGACGTGATTCAGTTTTATGTCGCTTCATTCGTGGATATCAGTAAACACAAAGAGCTAGAAAACAAACTGAGAAACCTGAGCGAAAAAGATGCCCTGGCTGGGTGTTGGAACCGTCGTAAGTTCGATCTTGAGCTGAGAGATGAGTGCTCTCGTGTGAATCGTTACCCTACTCGCGAACAGTCTTGTTTAGCAATTTTGGACATAGACCACTTCAAACGCATCAACGACAGATTTGGTCACGATTATGGTGATCGCGTCATTCAAACCGTTGCTCAGGTGCTACAACGTGAATGTCGAGAAACTGATTTTGTGGCTCGTATTGGTGGTGAAGAATTTGGCGTTATTCTGCCTCATACCACAACTGAAGAAGCCGAATATGTGCTTAACAGATTGAGAATCGCAGTCAGTATTGAGCTCGACAACGTGGTGACGGTCAGTGGCGGAATCACCAACCTGACTAACGACCCTGCTCTTAACTACAAGTGCGCCGATCTAGCACTCTATGAAGCCAAAGCAGCAGGCCGAAATAGTGTGTGCCTGTTCCTAGACAGCGAAATGAGCGAAATCGCCTAACAGAAAATCAATCTTGTTCCGCTAGGCTATCAGTTTGGCGGTTTAGCAACCCAATCCTTTCAATCAGCTTGGTGCTGGATAAAACTCTAGTTTGTTCCCTTCTACCACCAGAATACAATCCATGTTCGCAGCATGAGCAGCCTGCTTACCTAGGTTCGTATCTTCAAACACAACACATTGCTTTGGCTGCAAACCCATACCAAAACACGCATCCAAGAAAGTATCCGGATTTGGTTTGTGATTCTTAACGTCAGTTGCTGTCACTAGGATATCGAGCTTACTCAAGATATCTGTCTTATTCAGTAACTGTTCGGCACTTTTACGTTGACTGCCCGTTCCGACTGCAATCTTCTTATTACCCAGATGCTCTAACAACAGAGAGTGAGTACAAGGGATAACGTCTCCTTTGTCTTCAATAGCCGCAAACGACGCCATCTTAAACGTAGAGACCGCTTGTGGGTCGAGCGATAAACCGTATTTGCTGTTCACCTCACCGGCTATCTTATAACTCGGCATGCCACCCAAGCTATGCAGCCAAGACGCTTCAAAATGAAAGCCGAACTCTTCAGCCGTTTGCTGCCACGCCTTTACATGTGCAGGCATTGTATCGATCAACGTACCGTCCATATTAAAGATTAATCCTTCATATGCCGTTAAATCTATTTTCATCACTACTACCACTCTTTAATAAAGTTACTGATACCATAACCAATATTCAGTATCATGGCGCCATATTACCGTTCAAAATGGATGTTTATGTTACAAATATCTAACTCTGTATCGATTCAAGACTGGGAACTCCAGTTAACAGCGATCAGAGCACAAGGAGCCGGCGGTCAGAACGTCAATAAAGTATCGAGCGCGATACATTTACGTTTTGATATCAAGCACTCCACTCTACCTGACTTCTATAAAGAAAAGCTTCTCGCACACAAAGATAGCCGCATCACTAAAGATGGCGTGATTATCATTAAGGCACAGCAATATAGAACGCAGGAACAAAACCGAGATGACGCTTTAGTGCGTTTGAAAGAACTTATCTTGGAAGCAACAAAAGTTCAAAAAGTGAGACGAGCGACTAAGCCAACACGTGGCTCTCAGAAAAGACGTTTAGAAAGCAAGAAACAGAGAAGCACCACCAAACAGCTGCGTGGAAGAGTGAGCTGATGGCTTCATGCGCTCAGAGGACACATCACCCTAGAAATATCTGTCAGTTTAACTAACGAATAGATCCATTACACTGTTTATTTGAAAGAAAGACTACTGCTTCTTTTTGACCGACAAAATCAGCTTGATCAACAACAGGCGCTCTTCGCTGGTCAGCAGACGACTGACCGCCGCTACATCTTCCGCTGTCGCTTGTGATGCACCAACAATATCAAGTACCACATCCAAATCCGTCACTTTTAATGTTCTGGTGATTGAACGATACTGAGACATCTTGATGTCCGCTTCGCCGCGTTCAATCCGTTGATAGGTTTTTAAACTCATTCCTGCACTCGAGGCTAACTTTTCTTGAGACAAGTTGGATTGTTTCCTACGCTCAATCAGCGCCAATATTATGGGTTCTTGTGACATAAGCTCATCCTCAAAAGACAGTTATGTCCTAAATTCAGCAAGAAGCAGACCATATTGACTTGTGATGGTTTACATAAGCTATCAAAGGCATATTATTCGCTTGATAAAAACCGTTACGTTTCATAAACCTTCACACTGATATCAGTTGTGAACGTACAGGCTAGGTAACTTGAGTATTCAAGTGTTGGGAAATTAGAAAAATTGCAAATTGCGAATAAGAAAGACGTCATATTGGAAATTGCGAATCGTTATAAATTGGCATTTCCTTGCATTAAGCACGCATTAGAAACGGACAATACCCGTTCAGAAATTATTGCAGTGCAGCATAGGCTACTGACTTACAAAGAAGTGCTTTTGCACGTAAGTATGTTGGAAGAGAAAGAATTGAAGCAGGCCTTTTCTGCTCTGAACCAAAATGAAAAAGGTGTCGCACAAGGCGGTATTCAAAGCATTAACGACGCAGTCAAAGAGATGGATGTGATTGTCGAAAGATACAGTAGAAAAGCGTCTACTGTACTGAGTGTGTAACCAATTAGTATCAACGAGTAGCTTTAACCTTTCAACGGCTTAACAAACAGAACAAAGCAAAAACGGCCAGTCATTCAACAATGACTGGCCGTTTGTTTAACTAACATGAAGACGTGGGTATCTAACGAGACATCGCTCCTCTAAACCCACCTAGTAACATCAACGCACCTAGCAAGCCAAACGACACACTGCCTCCTGAGCTAGATGAGCTTCGACCAGCATAGGCAACTCGTTTTGCCTCTGTTGCAGAAAACTGGACTGTTTCCGTGCTATCGATTACCCCGTTAGTTACATCCGTAATCCAATCTTTATAATCATATATCTCGGTAAATACAGATGTTACGCCGATACCCGCACCACAAGTAGTCGGCCCAAAGCTTGTGATGCCAACCTGCTCGTAAGTTGAACCATTTTCCCAAAAGACCGGTCCGCCTGAATCACCTTGGCATGTACCACCATAGAGGCCATTATCCGGTCCATTACCATTGAAGCAAATTTGCTTTTCAGTGACTAAAGAACCAAATACAGCCTTGCAATTTATCGTATCAACGTATGTAAGGTCTACTCTTTGTAACAGATTGGTGCTGTCCTCGCCTGACTTTGTATTGCCGTGACCTACTGCGACAAAGCTATTATTGATACCCCGATAAGTGTCAAAAATAGGGATTTGAGTTTCAGCAGATGTACTCAAGCCAAGAGATGACTCTAACTTCAAGATAGCAATATCATTCGGTAAAAGATTTGCTTCAAGGTCTGAATAGTCACTGCGATAGTAAACGTCAGATACTCGTACTTTCTGAACACCACCATTTGGAAACAACGAAGTGTCTTGTAGTTGAGGGACGACAACAGTAAACAACTGACCTTCTTCATCACCGTAAATACAGTGCGCCGCTGTCAATACATGGTAATTATCTAAGATAGTCGCACCACAGTAAGGGCCTGTAGAATAAACACCGTCATAATCAATACGATCAATGAACAAGCTTGCCATCGAAGGAAATTCCGTCACTGAAGCGTCGCTACCATTCACAATATAAGGTGTTACACCCACATCAGGAGTACTTTCGTCCGTGTTTTCCGTTGCCATAACACTTGATGTGTAAATCAATGGCGCTAAAAGCCCTAAAACGGCTTTACGAACCGGACTCATTGTATGGTTTACGTTCATAGTTAACTCCTTGTAACCCCTACTACTTATTGACAAAAATGATGAATCGTCACCATAACACGTCACAACCGTGATTATAGTAAGTATTTGTAACGATATCGCCACATATCTCATTTTATAAACGAATTTTAAGTAACCGTTGTTAGTGGGTAACGCTAAACCTAATGCGCTCACAAAAACAAAAAAGCCTACCGTTAGGCTTCCCAGTAAAGAGAAGCAAACAATAGGCTTTCATTTAGCTTAGTGGTTTCTCTTAAAAGAGATTAGCCACGGTAGTAACGTTGAGGTACGAATGGCATTTTTTCTACTGTCATTGGTAGCTTCTTGCCACGAACTTCAGCGAACACTTCAGTGCCAATAACCGCTAGGTCAGTACGAACGTAAGCCATAGAAACAGGCTTGCCCGCGTTAGGACCCGCAGTACCGCTTGTTACAACGCCAACCTTGTTGTCTTCAGCATCGAACAGCTCAGCGCCTTCACGTACTGGAGCTTTAGTCTGACCAACAAGACCAACACGCTTGCGTTGAACGTCTTTAGTCGCGATTTGCTCAAGGATGATATCAGCGCCAGGGAAACCGCCTGCACGTTCACCGTCAGTACGACGCACTTTTTGAATGCCCCATAGGAGGCTAGCTTCGACTGGTGTTGTTGTTGTATCTAGATCGTGACCGTACAGACATAGACCACACTCAAGACGAAGTGAGTCACGAGCACCAAGGCCAATCCACTCAACTTCAGCTTCTGAAGTCAGCTTACGCGCTAGTGCTTCAGCGTGATCGTTCGGTACTGAGATCTCGTAGCCATCTTCACCCGTGTAGCCACTGCGGCTCACGATGCATTCAACGCCATCGATATCGACTTTTTGAACATCCATGAACAGCATGTCTGCAACGCTTGGTTGGAAACGAGCAAGAACTTCAGACGCTTTAGGGCCTTGAAGTGCCAATAGAGCGCGGTCATCAATCACTTCCATCTCTACGTCAGCTGGAAGGTGCGCAGTAAGGTGGTCGATATCTTGTGTTTTACAAGCCGCGTTCACAACAACAAATAGGTGATCGCCTAGGTTTGCAACCATAAGGTCATCCATGATGCCGCCCTGCTCATTAGTAAAGAACGCGTAACGCTGTTTACCAGAAGGAAGGTCGATAATATCTACAGGAACCAAAGATTCTAAGACAGCAGCTGCGTTCGCACCATGTAGACGAAGTTGCCCCATGTGAGAAACATCAAAAAGACCGGCAGCGTCACGAGTGTGCAAGTGCTCTTTCTTTACACCTAGTGGGTACTGAACTGGCATATCGTAGCCAGCGAAAGGAACCATCTTAGCGCCTTCTTCAACGTGAAGTGCATGCAGTGGTGTTTTTAGTAGGTCTTGATTAGCGTGTTCTTGAGTCATTTTATTCTCCATGAAGCGTTGCAGGCTGTCCAAAATCGAGTCTGCCGCTTATATCTCTATTTAGAGTCGCCTCTAACGATACGGATTAACGTTAGAAACAGTAGATAGTAAAAAGTGATGTCTTTTATATAGGCTTATATTGTTAGCTTTATATATCTGAATAGCTGTACAAATCCCATACAACTCACTTTCTAAGAATTCACTTCAGTAAACTTCAATCAACATGAGTAAACCGTGTTCACTATAATAAACAAGCCTGAGTAAGTTTTACACCCTTAACAAGATTAAAACAGCTCAAAATGTGACATTTAACAATTTAAATACAATTTATAGATACATACAAAAACGCGATATTGATGATTTTCACATCAATATCGCGTCTGTTGGCTAACGTTCGAAACAAAAGCAAACGTTTGCATTCACTATAAGAAATTCTAAGTTTGTTAACTTATTTTGCAGTCACCCACAAAATGAGTGCATCTTCTGTACTGGTCGAAATCAGCATGTGGCCCATATTGGCATCGTAATACATGCTATCGCCTTCGCTCATTGGCACAGGTTCGTAGAATTCTGAGTAGAACATCACATCGCCAGAGATGATCATTAAGAACTCTTCACCGTCATGACGCACCCAATCATTATACTCTTCAAAAGTACGTGCTCTCACGCGGCTCTTAAACGGCATCATCTTCTTATTAGAAAGCTCAGTCGCAAGCAGCTCATGTTCATAAGTCGGTGTTGGGTGTGGTTTACCTTGGCCTGCCTTGGTTAAGTCGCGACGTCCTGTTGCCACTTTTTTCCTTGGTGGCTCAAAGAGTTGCGGCATATCTATTTGCAAACCCATCGCCAATTTTTGCATTGCTTGAAACGTTGGTGAGATCTGTTCGTTCTCGATTTTGCTGAGCGTAGAACGCGCCAAGCCTGTTCTTTGGCTTGCTTCTTCTAGCGTAATCCCAAGCTTGCCGCGGATATCTTTAATACGCTGGCCAAGCCTAAGTGGTTCGATATTCTGGTCTAACGTTTCCTTCGCCAACGTTAAAGATGGGTACTCATCATAAATGTCTTCTGACATAGGTCCCTCATTAATTTCTTGCTTCCTGTCTATTAATTTCATTGTTGCATGAAGCGCTTTGTTGATTAAAGAGCACACAGAGAAATAAAGCGTGCTCCCCGTAGCAAAACAAGAAAAGTTGTTTCCTATTGGAAATTTTTGTTGAAAATTGATTTTATCGGAGCTATGTTATCGACTTGTTAGATGAAGAGATGCTACTTCAGCTTGCAGCAAATGATAGATTTAACATTTGTAAGAGCTGTTTTTTACCCGAACTTTTTGGGAAACAATTCGTGCTGCATTGACCCTACAACGATCGCTTAGACGCTGTAAGAGTATATTTATAACGCAATTCACGTTTATCTATACCTATATAGCGCAAACGATACCGATGCAGAAATCAACGTAAGACCTAATGGACTATAAAAACAATCACCATTAGCTTAATGAAAGGTCTCGACAATGAACGCTTACCAAAACCATAGCTTAGACAGTTTTTTCTCTACGAACCTATCTGCGACTGACGACGCAGTATTTGCTGGAATCCAAGCAGAAAACACTCGTCAAAACGAACAAATCGAACTTATTGCTTCTGAGAACATCGTTTCTAAAGCAGTAATGCAAGCTCAAGGCACTTGCCTAACCAACAAATACGCAGAAGGCTACCCAGGCCGTCGCTACTACGGTGGTTGTGAGCACGTAGATACAGTTGAAGCTATCGCGATTGAACGCGCAAAACAGCTGTTCAAATGCGAATACGTAAACGTACAGCCTCACTCAGGTGCTCAAGCGAACGGCGCAGTTAAACTTGCCCTACTTCAGCCTGGCGACACTATCCTAGGTATGTCTTTAGACGCTGGTGGTCACCTTACACACGGTGCGCGCCCTGCAATGTCTGGTAAGTGGTTCAACGCAGTTCAATATGGCGTAGACCGCGACACACTTGAAATCGATTACGAAGCGGTTCGCGCTTTAGCAATCGAAAGCCAACCTAAAATGATTATTGCTGGTGGTAGTGCTATCCCACGCGTTATTGATTTCGCTAAGTTCCGCGAAATCGCTGACGAAGTTGGCGCTATCCTAATGGTCGATATGGCACACATCGCGGGTCTTATCGCGACAGGTGCTCACCCTAGCCCACTACCACACGCACACGTTGTGACTACAACAACGCACAAAACACTTCGTGGCCCACGCGGCGGCATGATTCTTACTAACCACGAAGACATCAACAAAAAGATCAACTCTGCAGTGTTCCCTGGCCTTCAAGGTGGCCCATTAATGCACGTTATCGCGGCTAAAGCAGTGGCGTTTGGCGAAGCACTTGGCCCAGAATTTAATACTTATATTGATTCAGTGATCGACAACGCAAAAGTTCTTGCTGAAGTGTTGCAAACTCGCGGTTGTGACATTGTGACTGGCGGAACAGACACGCACCTAATGCTGGTTGACCTTCGTCCTAAGGGCTTGAAAGGTAACGTAACTGAAGAAGCATTAGAGCGTGCAGGGATCACATGTAACAAAAATGGCATACCATTCGACTCAGAGAAGCCTATGATTACTTCTGGCATTCGTTTAGGTACGCCAGCTGGAACCAGTCGTGGTTTTGGCACTGAAGAATTCAAACTTATCGGTGAATGGATCGGCGATGTTCTTGACGGCTTAGTTGAAAGCCCTGAAGGCAACGCTGAAGTTGAGCAACGTGTTCGCAAGCAAGTTAAAGAGCTTTGCAAACGCTTCCCTCTTTACCGTTAAACCGTTTTTAAGATTTAAATTAAAACCTCATAAATTTTTGGAGAATAAGCAATGGACAATACACTAAAGTTTGCAGACAGCCACGAGTGGGTAAAAGACAACGGTGACGGTACTGTGACTATCGGTATTTCTGAGCACGCTCAAGAGATGCTAGGTGACGTTGTGTTTGTTGACCTGCCTGACACTGACGACGAAATTGAAGCTGGTGAAAGCTTCTCTCTAGTTGAATCAGTGAAAGCTGCTTCTGATATCTACGCACCAATCTCTGGCGAAATCGTAGAAATCAACGAAGAATTAGAAGATAGCCCAGAGCTAATCAACGAAGAACCTTATGAAGGTGGTTGGATTGTTAAAGTGAAGATGTCTGATGCGTCTGAACTAAACAACCTTAAAGATGCGGAAGAATACCTAAGCTCTATCGAAGAAGACTAATAGGTAACCTCATTACGATAAAGCTGCTCTTTTGAGCAGCTTAATTTTAGGGGCTAGCTCACGGCTCCAGAGAGAAAGTAGAACATATCATGACTGAATTACTTCAAAGCCAATTACTGAAAGACTTGGGTACGCAAAACGAGTTTGTTGCTCGTCATAACGGCCCTAATAAAGCAGACCAGCAAAAAATGCTTGAAGCGATCAACGCGACTAGCTTAGAAGCACTGATCGACGAAACGGTTCCTGCACAAATCCGTCTTGAAAAACCAATGACACTTGCTGCGCCACTGAGCGAAATGGACATGCTGACCTCTCTTAAAGAGATCGCTAACCTAAACCAAGTGAAACGTACTTTCATTGGCCAAGGCTACTACAACACATTCACTCCAAACGTTATTCTACGTAACGTTTTAGAGAATCCAGGCTGGTACACAGCTTACACACCATACCAACCAGAGATTTCTCAAGGCCGTCTTGAAGCTCTACTGAATTACCAACAAATGGTAATGGACTTAACTGGTATGGAAATCGCGAACGCGTCTCTTCTTGATGAAGCGACAGCGGCTGGCGAAGCAATGACACTGTGTAAGCGTGCAGGCAAAAGCAAGAGCAAAGTATTCTTCGTTGCTGACGATGTTCACCCTCAAACACTAGAAGTTGTTAAAACTCGTGCCGAGTACATCGGTTTTGAAGTAATGGTTGGTGCTCTTGAAACACTTCCAGAGCAAGACGTATTTGGTGCGTTGGTTCAATACCCTGGTACAACAGGTGAAGTTCGCGACCTAACAGACATCATTGCGAAAGCTCAAGCAAACAAGACTCTTGTAACGGTTGCAACTGACCTACTTGCTTCTGCTCTACTTAAGCCAGCTGGCGAAATGGGCGCAGACGTAGTAATCGGTTCAGCGCAACGTTTCGGTGTTCCTATGGGTTACGGCGGTCCACACGCTGCATTCATGGGTACTCGTGAAAAGCATAAGCGTACAATGCCAGGTCGTGTAATCGGTGTATCTATCGATACTCACGGTAACCAAGCGCTACGTATGGCAATGCAAACTCGTGAGCAACACATCCGCCGCGAGAAAGCGACATCAAACATCTGTACAGCTCAAGCACTTCTAGCAAACATGGCGTCTTTCTACGCGGTTTACCACGGTGCAGAAGGCCTTCGTACTATTGCTCGTCGTACACACCACATGACAGCTATCCTAGCGGCTGGCCTAACTAAAGCTGGTTACGAGCTAACGAACAACAGCTTCTTTGATACCATCACGCTGAACACAGAAGACAAGACAGATGCACTGTACGCAAAAGCGCAAGCAGCAGACATCAACCTTCGTCGACTTGTTGGTAAAATCGGTATCAGCTTAGATGAAACAACCACAGTCGACGACGTGAATGCCCTATTCGCAATCTTCGACGTGAAAGAAGACGTTCAAGCGCTATCTTCTGACATTGCATCAAACGAGTTTGCAGCAATTCCAGAAAACTGCCGTCGTGAATCAGAGTTCCTAACTCACCCAGTATTCAACACGCACCACAGCGAAACGCAAATGATGCGTTACCTAAAACAGCTTGAGAACAAAGACTTCTCACTCACGCACGGCATGATCCCACTGGGCAGCTGTACAATGAAGCTGAACGCTGCTGCCGAGATGATTCCAGTAACATGGCCTGAGTTTGGTTCTATTCACCCATTCGCACCTCTAGAGCAAGCGGCGGGTTACACAGCATTAGCAAAAGATCTTAAAGAGAAGCTATGCGAAATCACTGGTTACGACGATTTCTCACTACAGCCTAACTCTGGTGCATCTGGCGAATACGCTGGTCTAATCGCTATTCAACGTTACCACGCAAGCCGCGGTGAAGCTCACCGTAACGTTTGTCTGATCCCAAGCTCTGCGCACGGTACTAACCCTGCAACAGCATCAATGGTTTCTATGAAGGTAGTGGTTGTTAAGTGTGATGAAGATGGCAACATCGACATGACAGACCTAGCAGCGAAAATCGAGAAGCACAAAGAAAACCTATCAAGCATCATGATCACTTACCCTTCTACGCACGGCGTATACGAAGAGCAAGTGAAAGAAGTGTGTGAACAAGTTCACGCAGCGGGCGGTCAGGTTTACCTAGACGGCGCGAACATGAACGCTCAAGTAGGCCTAACTTCACCTGGCTTCATCGGTTCAGACGTATCTCACTTGAACCTACACAAAACATTCTGTATCCCACACGGTGGTGGCGGTCCGGGTATGGGTCCTATCGGCGTTAAATCGCACCTAGCACCTTTCCTACCAGGTCACATCGAAAACGGTGTACAAGGTTCTGACTACGCTGTATCAGCTGCAGATCTAGGTAGTGCTTCAATCCTACCTATCTCTTGGGCTTACATCGCGATGATGGGCGAACCTGGCCTAACAGACGCAACGAAAGTAGCGATTCTGAACGCGAACTACGTGATGGAGAAACTACGTCCTCACTACCCTGTTCTTTACCGTGGCACTAACGGCCGCGTAGCGCACGAATGTATTATCGATATTCGCCCGCTTAAAGAAGACACAGGCATCAGCGAAGAAGATATTGCTAAGCGTCTAATGGACTTCGGTTTCCACGCGCCTACGATGTCTTTCCCAGTAGCTGGCACACTAATGGTTGAGCCAACTGAGTCTGAAGATTTAGAAGAGCTAGACCGTTTCTGTGAAGCGATGATCGCAATCCGTCACGAAATGGCAGCAGTGAAAGCGGGTGAATGGCCACTAGACAACAACCCTCTAGTGAACGCACCGCACACACAAGTTGACCTTTCAGGCGCAGAATGGGATCGCCCTTACTCTCGTGAGCTGGCTTGCTTCCCATCGAAAGCAACCAAGAACTCGAAGTACTGGCCTACAGTTAACCGTGTAGACAACGTATACGGCGACCGTAACCTAATCTGTTCTTGCCCAAGCATCGATAACTACGAAGACTAGTTTTTGTAGATTTTAGATAAACAAAAGCGAACCACTTGGTTCGCTTTTTTGTTTTTTTGATTCCAGATTATTTGGCTAATTAAGCATTGACCTTACCGTAAGGGAAAGGTTTAAGGTTGATCTAAACCAACACTGAATTAGGAATCAATTATGGGATGTTGTAACAAAGCACCAAAAGGTGGAGCCCCTCTTGGCTTACTTTTAAAGGTCACGCTTGGGATTGGTCTTTTTGTTTTTCTGCTGGCGTTGTGGCAGTAGAAATCTCTCTATACCCAATCAAACAGAATATGGTACATAGTGTTCAAATTAACTATGCGCGTCGCCGATCTGCTGGCTATCTCTCAAGCTCAATTTTATTTCGTATGTAAGTTGGGATAGCGAGCTTGTCGTCTAGACTGTCAAATTTTGACTCAGTATTAGCGCCAACAATCTCGTTTAGCTCATCAAAGCTAACCCCGATGACTCTCGATGCCGTCATAAGACCATTAATAAACGACTTCTTTTCACGCTTTTTCTGGACTTCACTCACTGGTATTTCACAATAATCACAATATTCTTGAGTGAGTAATGCCAACAACTCAACTTTCGATTCCATATCTATACCTTTAATAGAAATATATCGCCCTATTATCAGACAGTTAAAGAATAAATTCTAGATAATAGATATAAGCGTAATTTGTAATGCCCATTTGAAAAATTGACAGGCAAATGTCGAAATTTATCATCTAGTTTTATTTATATTAAAATCAGATATTTACACACATTAAACTAGTATTTTAACCATTAGAACCTATCCCTACCTCAAAGCTAGTGAAACTCTATAAATCCAATGCTTGACCCTATACGGTAAGGTGTTTATATTGTCGCCCGCCCAACGGGGCACATCCTAAAATACACACCGGCCATCCTGCCATCATTCGTGTATTTATATTGGTGTTGTGAACTTCCATGCTAACGAAACTTCGTCCTTTTACTCGTGAATCGGGAGCACTTATGCATCTTTCGGTTCCAATCATTTTGACTCAAATAGCTACCCAAGCGATGGGATTTGTCGATACGACAATGGCTGGCCAAGTAAGCCCTGCGGATCTTGCCGCTATTGCTCTCGGCACTAGCCTTTGGATTCCTGTGTTGCTGCTACTGCGTGGCGTGATTATGGCGTTAACGCCTGTTGTCGCATACCACCGAGGCGCACGTGACTTTCAAAGTATCTCTGTTGAATTCTTCCAGATGGTTTGGCTCGCATTAATTGCTAGCGTGCTGCTTATCGCTTACTTAGTGAGTGCTAAACCGATCTTAGAATGGATTGGTGTAGCCGCCGAGATTATCCCTATCGGCAGTGATTATGCGTTTGCCCTCGCCTTTGGTGTGCCGGGTATTGCCCTGTTCTACACCTTGAATGGTTTCTGTGAAGGTATGAACAACACTAAAGTACCAATGATCATTTCTGTGGTTGGTTTATTGGTAAATATTCCGGTCAACTACGTGCTTATCTACGGTAAGTTCGGCTTCCCTGAAATGGGCGCTGTAGGTTGTGGTTGGGCGACAAGCTTGGTGTACTGGTTAATGTCGGGAATGCTATATTCCTACATTAAAGGTCATCACCATTACAAAACCATCATCAACTTTTCAGATGCGAAGCCAAAAGCAAAAGAGATGCTTCACCTTCTAAGATTAGGTTTACCTATCGGGATGAACATTGCAGTGTGTGGCAGCATCTTCGCGGTAATCGCACTGATGATTGGTCGTATTGGTGCTGAGAACGTAGCAGCAGCTCAAATTGCACTTAACATCTCGAGCCTGACTTACGTTATTCCAATGAGTATATCGTTTGGCATTACGATTCGTGTTGGACATGCATTAGGTGAGAAAGACGAACTTGGCGCGATTGAGCGCAGCAAAGTCGGTATCTTGGTTGCAGCGTTAATTTCATTGCTTTCAGTAGCGATGTTCCTTTTGTTCCCTGAGTGGATCATCAGGCTTTACACTACCGATCCTGCGATAAGCGCAACTGCAGCAGTATTGTTGACCTTTACAGCAATGTACCAATTCAGTGATGCATTGCAAACGTCTGCTAACGGTGCATTACGTGGCTATAAAGATACTAAGATCCCAATGATCTTAGCTATCGCTTCTTACTGGGGCTTGGCACTACCACTCGGGATGGTGTTGGGCTTAACAGACCACATTGTTCCAGCAATGGGTGAAGAAGGCTTTTGGATTGGCATTCTAACGGGATTAAGCGTATCAGCTGCGTTGATGTTGCTTCGCTTGCGACACGTAATTAAGAAGCGTGACTTGCCACCAGCAGATGTTGCAATAGCAAGCTAAGATAGACAAATAAGCTAATACAAAAAAGCGCGTTATTGCCACTTGGTAATAACGCGCTTTTTTATTAAATGTCTATAAATCAGTTTATGTGTTCGGTTTAACACTCGTCGTTAACTACTTCAACTGTACATACACAACCATCAGCTGGGCATGTATCTCCACTTGTTCTACCACCAAAAGAGTCATAGAGAACATAACAACCAGATGGAAGATCGTCTATTATCGCGCCGCCAAGATCTCCGGTGGTAAACGGGTATTCATAACCAACCACTGTATACCTATTAGCAAAATCAGAGGTTAAGCTGTCATCGTCTGACAAGGTAAGGAAATCGAGCATGTTCAATTTATCCCCTGATTCCCCTCGGCTTTCCGGGCAAAGAGTTCCCCAGTCAACTTCAACACTGCCGATACCAAAATCGATAACATAGTTGCTCTGATCACTTGGGTTGCTAGCAGCCGGATCTAATCCAACAATAATCGCTTTAGAAGTTACCTGAGTGATTACGCCTTCCATCGCACCCGCAACACCTTCAAGTACCGCTTCTCTCGCTGATTCTTGAATACCGAGAAATCTTGGAGCCGCAGTTACAGCCAACACTCCGAGTATGATAATCACCACGATCAGTTCAATTAAAGTAAATCCGTTTTTCTTCATGACATACACATCTTTTGATAACTTAAATATTCGATAACCCAATGAATTACCTATAACTATACACCTCAAATAGGACTCATAACACTCTACGGCTATCGGTTTTTATAACGCTGGTATGTGGTATTTGTTCCCTTTAGAGGCATCAAAGATAACTGGAAGCGTTGTCACATAAGGTGTCAGCGGGTTTAAATTCGAACAAATGCGTGGGGCAACTGAAAGTATCGATGGAAGAAGGTTTAATTGATTTATTTGAACTGAGGCACGCTGCGTATAACCAAAGTTAGACCATTTTTTGACTCGGTCTTTCTGTTTCTACACCTAAGAAAGCAAGAAACAAAATAGAACCCATAAAAAAACGCGCTACTACCATAGGTAATAGCGCGTATCTATCAATTGTTGTACGACTATCGCAACATTAGTTCACTGCTTTAACGTAAGGAAGTACTCGGAATCCATCACGTACTTTTTGGCTTGGAATGTAATGACGGAAAGCTAAGTTAAACACACCAGAGTCGTTCTCTGTTTTGATGTTGTTGACTGCATCATCACCACAACCAAAGCTTACTGTGTAAGTGCCATCTGCATTTTTCTCAGCCGTGTTTGAGCTTACGTTCGCCACTTCACCAAACATGAAACCTTGCTTGTTGTAGACAGTTACCGACCAAAACGCTTGGTTTTTAGGGTCATCAAAGGTTGCCTGATGACAAGTGTCTGCCGGGAAGTTGCCAGAGACTTCATAAATATTGTCATCTAACTGCGCGCCACCCCAACCGATAGCCGCACCCACTGCGTACTTCTCTTTGGTAAACATCTCTTTTGAAGCATCTTCAGGGCTGGTAAACATACCAAACGTCGCCTGAGCACCATCGCGTTTTAGTAGTTTTGGCATTTCCATCTTAAGGTTTTTCTCTACCTGATCGAATGATTTCTCATCCACTTGCATTGCCATGAATTCGCCGTCTGCTTTTGCATCAATGCTCATCTGATCTTGGATTTTATGAACTTCATCTTTGGTGAACGTCGCATCAGTACGAACGATGACATACACGTGGTCGCCACTGTGAGTAGAAAGATCAAACGTACCAGAACCGTATTGCATTGGCTGAATGCGGTGGTCTTCTGTAATCACCTCCATCGACATGTATTTGCCTTCAGGAATCTCAGGTAGCGTAATCGTCGCGCCTTGTGAAACGTTAATCACAGCCATTGAGTAGTAAGTGTCTCGGTTCATTCGAACCACAGGCTGTTTATCGGTTGGCGTGAGTTCGCGTTTGTGTAGGAATTTATTAACGCCAACAAGCTCCTGGTTTTTCAAATATTGGCGTGACGTTTCGTACACCGCGTAATTGTCGACGGTAGTCACTTCACCATCGGCATTGAAGAACTCTGTCAGAGTTGAAACTTCTTCGGCTGCGTAAGAAGAAAGAGAAACTGCGCTTAAACCTAAAACTACTAATGCTAATTTTTTCATTGTTGACCTCTAATAAAATCGATAACGCTAAATCAATACATAGTCCATTTGTTTTTGTTCGAACAGTTAGTTTGTTAACCGCTCAACTTGTGAACAATGTTATCAAGGCAGCATAAATTCACAAATGACATCGCCGTATAAGAGATATGCAGCGAAGTAATGTTACTTATCAACCTTTATTCTTGATTAAAATACAAACAATACAGTAGCCTATTTATAGACCATGCAATTCAGTATTTCCAAGGTGAGTCTTTAACAAAGATATGTTGATCGCGTATGTCGAAATTATTTTCGACTACCCTTAGTAAAGGTGATTTAAATAGTTGCTTTAACTAACAATATTTATCTTTTCGCCATCTGGTGACCTGAATCTCACTTGATTAATTAGTCAATAGGTAAGCAAATGAACCCAACGTTAGACTCTATAAACCAACTAAAGCAGCAGATGGAATCCTCGGTCATCGGCCAGCAACATATGGTCGACACATTACTGGTTGCACTACTTACAAATGGTAATGTTCTGCTTGAAGGATTACCCGGAACAGCAAAGACTCGTTCTATCAAATCATTGGCTTCTGCCCTACAAGTTGACCTTGGTCGTGTTCAATTTACGCCGGATCTTCTGCCTTCTGACGTAACGGGCACAGAGGTATATCAAGACGTAGATGGCAAACCGACGCTTACCTTCCAACCGGGCCCAGTTTTCAACAATCTATTGCTGGCCGATGAGATCAACCGCTCCCCAGCAAAGGTACAAGCTGCTTTGTTAGAAGCAATGGAAGAGCGACAAATCACTGTAGCTGGCAAGACTTACAAACTGCCTGATCTATTCATGGTTTTAGCAACACAAAACCCGGTGGAACAAGAAGGGACATACCCACTGCCAGAAGCGCAAATGGACAGATTTATCATGAAAATAAATCTCGATTATCCAGATGCGGATGCCGAAGAGCAGATCATTAAGATGGTTCGCAGTGAGGAAAAACCAAGCACTGAGAAGCCCGCCCCCATTGATCCTCAATGTATTTTTGATGCTCGTGATCAGCTACGCGACGTACATTGTAGCGACGCGGTTCTTAAATACATTGTTGCGATTGTGGTGGCTACCAGACAACCCGAGTTGTACCCAGAATCTCCCCTTTCACAATGGATTGGTGTTGGTTCAAGCCCACGTGCAACCATCGCGTTAGACAAGTGTTCACGAGCGATGGCATGGTTAAACGGTAAGGACTTTGTCGACCCTGATGATGTTCGTAAAGTGGTTCATGGGGTGCTGCGTCACCGTCTGATTCTGTCTTACGATGCACTGGCTGAAGGCGTCAGTTCAGACAGAGTCATAGATGAGATTTTGTCTCAAGTTGCAGTAGCGTAACGCGAGAGGTCACCATGGAGACGAAACCAACAATTGATCCCGATATCTATACCAATCTAAAGGCATTGCGATTGTTGAAATACAAGGCGCATGGCTTTGACTTTCTACCGAATCAGCCAATCAACAGTGCGTTAACGGGTCGCCACGTTTCGAAGCTACGTGGACGTGGATTGAACTTTGAAGAGATGCGTCACTACCAGATTGGTGACGATATTCGCACCATGGATTGGAAAGTGACGAATAGAACGGGCAAGCCACACGTCAAAATATTCTCTGAAGAACGCGAGCGTAACGTTTATGTCATGGTCGATCAGCGCACCAGCATGTTCTTTGGCAGCACAGGTCGAATGAAATCTGTGGTTGCTGCAGAAATCGCAGCTTTGATTGCTTGGAAAGTCATAGACAGTACCGATCGTGTGGGCGCCATTATTTATAACGACAGCACTGCTCTGCCTATTTCACCGCAACGCAGCGCAAATCACGTACTCAAAATACTCAATGAGATTACGAGCAAGAATCAGCAGCTCAAAGCGGGAAAGGCTCAAGACACCCAATCCAATTCGTTCGCCAAATTGTTTCATCAGGCGCAAAGGTTGGTTAAGCATGATGGGTTAGTGATCTTGATTACCGATGGCTACGGCTATAACGAGCGTAGCGAAGAACAAATCAAGGTGCTGTGTCAGCACAACGATGTGGTGTTGTGTCATGTTACCGACCCACTGGAACATGATTTAGCCACGCTTAATAAGATGGTACTCAGCGACGGGCAATTGCAATTATCCGTATCAGGCCAAGAAGCACAGTTACGCGATGCATTTGCCAAAGACGTGGTTCAAGCCATAGATAATTTCACGGCAGTGGCGAAGAAATATCGAATCCCTGTATTGCCTTTCAACACCGTCGATCCCACCGATGTTCAGCTTAGAAAAGCACTCGGCGCGAGTTAAATAACTGAGAATGCAGACTATGACGACTAACACTGGGCTTGAGCCTTTACAGCCAGAGAACGTGAATCCATTGATGGCCTCTTTGTCTGAGCCTTCTTTGCCAGAAAGTATCTCGTGGTTACCGAATGCACCAGGCTGGTACTGGCTGCTCTTGTTGCTGTTTTGCTTCGCTTTATATCGTGTCTATTTGGTTATTCAAAAGTACTTAGCAAACACATACCGACGCGCTGCCTTGGTAGAGCTCGAGCAACTCTCTTTAGAGGCTCAATCTGGTGACATTTCATCATTTCAAAAGCTACCACAACTGCTACGAAGAACCGCATTGTACGCCTTTCCTCGTACAGAGGTCGCCCCTTTAACCGGCACAGATTGGGAAAAGTGGTTAGATGACCATTGCACTAATCGCCAATTTTCAACCGAGTTCTCTACATTAGAACTTTCAGGCGTACTTGCTCAACTCGCCTACTCTTCAGCAGCGACATTAACGGAAGAAAAACGAAACGCCATCATGGAGAACGTTGCACTTTGGATAAAGCATCACGAGGTGTCACATGATTGAATTTGAATACCCGATAGCGTTTGCACTGCTCTGTTTACCTTTTGCCGTGTATTGGTTATTGCCCGTTTACAAAGAGTCAAAAAGCGCGATTCAAGTGCCCTTTTTTGATCGTCTGATTGCCGTCTCTTCACAAGAGCCCTCTGAAACCGCGGTCAAGATGAACCGTCGTAAAGTGCAATGGCTACTGGTCATTATCAGCTATCTTGCTCTTATCGTTGCGATTGCCAAACCGATGTGGGTTGGCGAACCAATTGAACAAAAGAAATCCGCTCGTGAAATTATGGTCGCACTTGATCTGTCAGGTTCGATGTCTGAAGAGGACTTTGCCGATAAACAAGGCAATAAACACGACCGTTTAACGATTGCAAAGCAGGTGTTGCGAGAGTTCGCAGCCCAGCGAGAACATGACCGATTAGGGTTAATCTTGTTTGCAGACTCTGCGTATGTTCAAGCGCCATTTACTGAAGATATTGACGTGTGGCAATCGCTGCTCGAAGACGTTGAGCTTGGCTATGCTGGATTTCAAACTGCTTTTGGCGATGCAATTGGCTTATCAATTGCCGTATTCGAACAAGAACAGAGCCGCCAAAGAGTGATGATTCTGCTAACCGATGGTGATGACACAAGCTCGAAAATGCCTCCTGTCAAAGCCGCCGAAATCGCCGCCAAATATGGTGTGAAGATTTACACTATTGCAATTGGTGACCCGACTACCAAAGGTCGCTACAAGATGGATCTTCCAACATTAGAGAAGGTATCAGCAGCTACTGGCGGGCAGATGTTTCATGCCATGGATCGAAAGCAACTCGAACAAGCTTACGCAACGATCGACGAACTAGAACAGCAAGAGTTCGAACTTTTATCTCACCGTCCTAAACACAGCTTGCACCACTATGCGTTTGGCGTGTGTTTGGTGAGCAACCTACTCGCCGCCTTAATCGTGTTTGGTGCAAATCTGCGTCGTCAAAGGCGTCATCAAAAAGAAATAAAGCACGTTATTCGCCGCAGAGAGGAGCTAACCAATGACTGATTTCAATACATGGTTTGGTGGCGATATCACCCAGTTTCATTTCATGCGCCCATTATGGTTGTTAGCGCTGGTCCCGTTCGTGTTGTTTTATCGCGCACTCGTTCAACAAGACGATTTGGTCGCTCAGTGGCAGCCTGTCATGTCTAAAAACATGGTGGAACATCTGTCTCTCAA
>NZ_JADDYK010000021.1:224242-228562 GCF_015163615.1 Vibrio sp. OPT18 | reverse complement strand
CCAAAATCGAGCGCGTATGGTTTCTCCTAATCGATTGTTTTTGGTGTTTGCGGTTCTCGCCACGCTCATTATGGCGGGTCCAACGTGGAAGCAACAACCTTCACCATTTTTTGAAGACAATTCCGAGCTGGTGATCGCCTTGGATGTCTCTGATTCAATGAATAAAACCGATATTCAGCCGTCACGATTAGAGCGCGCTAAACAGAAGATCAATCAGCTTGTTGAACTGCGCGGCGACGCAAAAACTGGTTTAGTGATCTACGGCGGCAGTGCGCATGTCGCTATGCCTGTCACCAAAGACAAAGAGTTAACGCGATACTTCCTCGATGTATTGGATGGAAGCTTGTTACCAGATAACGAGAGCAAACCGGCTTCGGTGTTAAAGCCAACGCTCGAGCTAATCTCACAAGCAAAAGCACCATCAACGGTTTTGATACTGACGGACAAGACCAATGACCAAGCGATAGAAGAATTCACTAAAGCGTTTGAACAACAGCAACACCAAGTGATCGTTTGGGCGATGGGTGAAAACCCACAAAGTGGCGGAAATGGCACAGCAGGTTTAACAGAAACTCAACTCGCTTCACTGTCACAACTGGCGCAAGCAGGTCATGGAAACATGGTTTCATTCACCCACGACGCTAGCGATGTAGAAGCGGTTTATCAAGGCATTCAAAACAACCTGTTTGCGGTCAGCGATAACGCCCTACCTTGGTTAGACGCGGGCTACTGGTTGTTGTTCTTGTTACTGCCGATTCAATTGATGTGGTTTAGAAAAGGGTGGACGCTACAGTGGTAAATAATAAACAGGTAGTGAATCATAAGTTCGGTAATCTGACGAAGCCAACCTCTTCGACTCCGAACCAATCCAGTCGTTTAGCTTGGTTATCCAAACTTAAGCCAATGCACTTGTTGCTTGTGCTTATTGCAGGAAATCTGATTTGGGTAATCGCCGATAAGCACTCATTTTTTGATTTTTGGCTATCCAACGATCAACACGCTTATGTCGAGTTCAAACAAGGCAACTACGCGCAAAGTGCCGCTCTGTTCGATGATCCAACATGGAAGGCCTACAGTCGTTATTTGTCAGGTGATTTCCTTGGCGCGATTGACCAATTAAGCCCACAAAAGAGTGAACAAGGTGGCAAACCGGCAGCGGCGACTGATTTCGCTAAGTTAATCGTCGCGAACAGCTACGCTCATACAGCTCAATTTGATAAAGCCACTGCGCTTTACAACGAACTGTTGAACAACGAAACGTATTCAGAACAAGCGACCAACAACCTAGCCGTTGTGGAAGCGGCAATAGAGAAAATCAAGAACACACCACCGAAAAAACAAGATTCAGAAAAAGTCATTGATGATAGGAAATTGGTCGACGACGAACCAAAAGAAGGGAGTCAGAAGGAGCTCGTGATCTCTGACCAAGTTTGGCTAAAACAGGTCAGACAAAATCCATCTAAGTTTCTAAGACAAAAATTTCAGCAGGAATACAGCAATGAACAAAACTAAATCGACCGTCCGAGCATTCTCCCTTATGAAATGTTGGTTTGCTGCCTTATCCACGATGATGCTTTTAATTTCAATGCCTGTCAGTGCAACTAACCTAGACCAGCTTGTCAGTGACGGTGAATTGGAGCTGAACGTTAAAATTAAAGCTCAAGATGTCGCGGTGAAACAACAAGTCGCACTCGACGTTGAGGTATTGAGTACCCGTCCCTTTCAAGAAGAGTTGGTATTACCTTACTTAGATATACCCAACACAGTCGTAAAGAAAGATGAGCAGAAAGTCGCGCGTTCAGCACGCACAATTGAAGGCACCAAGTGGTTTACCCAAAAAGCACGTTACTACTTATACCCTATGCAAGCTGGCGAGTTTACCGTCCCTGAATTGAAGATTCCCGTTAGTGTAGAGCTTACCAGCAAAAACGTTGTAGAGGGCGTGATTCAATCGCAACCCATTAACTTTACATCCAAAATGCCCGTGAGCAACATTGATACAGACGCGTTGATTGTGAGCCCAAATGCCGAGCTTTCAATATCAACCGATCGTCCGTTAACCGACCAATTCGAAGTTGGCCACGCTGTCACTGCAACGTATACATTAAGCGTGGCAAACTCACACATGATGTTGCTACCTGAGATCAACATCCCAGACATTTCCGGCGTTGAGTTGTATCGCAAGCCAGCAGTCAAAGAAAACGTATTTAATCGCCTGAATAAAAGCAATACCGCGACACTCAAACAACAGGTAACGTTAATTCTTCAAGAACAAGGCAAAGTCGTCTTACCAAAACAGACCATGACATGGTGGAACACAAAGACCAATCAGCTGGAATCGTTAACTGTAGAGCAGCAAACGCTTCAAGTCGGTGACGCAAAGTTATTAGACTCGCTAAGTAACACTCTAGGATCGAGCGATGGGGCCCAGACCTTATCGAATTGGTTGAGTCAATATTGGCATTACTTGGTCATTGCGGGAGTATTCCTTGCTGCGATTGCTCGCCTAGTCGGAAATCACTTCATTGATTTAAAGCGTTATTTTGTCGCACGCCAGCAATTGAATACCCAAAAGTTGAGTATTCAATTCTGTCGACACGTTGAAGAAAAGCAGTACAGCAAAGCAGTGCAAACTATTTATGAGATTACGGGGAGAAAAACCTTGTCGAAAGGCACGCTTCAACTGCCTCTAGATTCTGAATCAAACGACATTTGGAAGAAGCTATTGAAGCTTGGCTACGCAAAAAATACTGAAGGGCCAGTTTCAGCTTCCCTCTCAGTTTCACTAGCAGAGGCCAAAACACTGTTAGAAGCCATCAATGATTCGCCCAAAACCCGAAGAACGCCGTTTAGGTTTAATTGGAATCTAAATTAAGCGGTCAACTTAACTAAGCTGCGGTGTTAGAAAAGACGTTGAGGTCAGCTTTCACAAACAACGTCTTCAATCACGGACACGACTAAGTTCTTGAACCATTGATGGGCTGGGCTGGTAACGGTTCTTTTATGCTCAATCAAAAACAGTTCGAACATTAACTCGGGTACATTATCTAGAGAGAATACCGGTACTATCTTGTCACCTATTCCCTCTAGTTCCGTCAATTTGTGGGTCGCAACCAAAATTGTATTCGAACTCTGCATCACTTCCACCAACGTAAGAAGCTGTCCGCTTTTAAATGCAATATCTCTCTGCATTCCATTCTTAACTAAGTAAGTGTCTACAGGGTGTTGCAGCCCGTAATTCGAGCGAATATCGAGCGTGAGGTCAACAAAACGAGATTCGAGGCACTGCTCAAGCGTGACATTTTCAGCTTGGGCTAAAGGGTGATGTTCAGAAACATAAAATACCGGATAGATCTGGCCAAGACTCACATATGGGAATTCGATTGGATTGCTCGGAGCTTCGATGTGAATGGTAAAATCTACATCTCGTGATAACAGTTGGCTAGTGGGCGTTTTCGCAATCGGATATTCGATAAGACTGGCGTTTGGAGCATCGTGCATGAAGCGTTCAGCAAGGGGCACAGAAAGCATCCGACTCATTAATGGCGGCACAGAAACAACAAAGGTTTGAACACATTCAGCAGGATCAAACGCAGATTTCGTTACTAGGCTTCGCATAGCCAATAGCAACTCTTCTAAAGGTGCTTGCAGTTCTAGCGCTTTTTGCGTCGGCACTAAGCCATTAGACTCTCGATAGAACAGTGGATCATCAAACAACTCTCGTAAGCGACTTAAGGTACGACTCATCGCAGGCTGAGACAGATACAAGGTATTGGCAGCTCGCGTTACGTTCCTCTCTTTGATTAAAACACTTAACGACACCAATAAGTTTAGATCCAGCCGAGAAAGCTGTTGTTCGATAGTCATCATAAGACATGCATCCGAGTAATATCACTCGTTAAATAATTGCACCATTGTGACTAACAAACAAGTCTCTGTTTAAACGATGCCACTTATATCCAACTAAAAAGGCTAACCCATCGGTTCGCCTTTCTATTTAAAGAATCGTATTTATCGATTTATCGCCAAATATGAGCCAGCAGCAATCATTATTCCACCAGCACTTTGGTTTAACCTTTTATGTGCACGTGGCGTTTTTAGCAAACCTGCCATTCTACCCGCGCCTACAGCGATAAGCATTAAACCGGACATTAGAGCAACAGATGCTAAAGCAGAAACCAAGACGATATCTTGTGAGCGCAGAACTGTCAGATCAATGAAAGTCGGCAAGAACGAAATATAAAACAAAATCACTTTAGGGTTTGATGCTGAAATCAAAAAGCCTTGCGCGAAACTCGCAAGTTCGGATTTCTGACTCTG
>NZ_JADDYK010000021.1:219718-224116 GCF_015163615.1 Vibrio sp. OPT18 | reverse complement strand
CGACCAATTCTCGGCAATCGTTGCTAGACCAAAACAGGCAAGCGCAAGGTAAATAAGATCACTGCATATCATACCTAACGAAAGCGTGACGCACTTTCGCCATCCTTGAACCATAGCACGAGCTAAAATAGCAAAGACGCCAGGCCCCGGAGTAATACCAAAGATAAACATGGCAATAAAGAATGTAATCGCACTTTCTAATGACATTGGACTGTCCTTTTCTATAACCCAACATAATTGATCATGAACGTATCATGCGGTCTTGAGTCGAGTAAAGAAAACGATCAATGCCAGTGAAATAAAACGGAAACTGGTTTTAAACTGGATTCAATGTCGCCCATTTCGGAACAGCAAGTTGTTTACTAATCGACAGGTGGCGTATGTAAATCACAAGGGCGATAGAAACAATCGCACTCACATCGGTATATTGTGGCAGCAACGCCAGTGTAGTCGCATGTAATGTACACCCCAATGCAACAGGGATTGCGTAAAGCTCTTTTGATAACAGTAGCGTCGGACGTTGAATCAATACGTCCCTTATAACCCCTCCTCCCACGGCCGTAATAATACCCAACATGATTGGACCTAGCGGTAGCCCGAAACCTAAGCTCCATGCTTTTTCAGTCCCTTGAATCGCAAACATGGCGATAGCAATTGCATCGACATAAAGGTTAATCGTATGAAACCAACGCTTCTTCAAAAACGAAACACAGATAAAGCCGATTAAGCTACTCACAACCGCAATCCAGACATAATACAGTTCCTTTGACCAAAACACGGTCACATCGAGCAATACATCACGTGTGCTGCCTCCCCCTACTGCTGTGATTACACCCAATACCACCACCGTGAAAATATCCGTCTTTTTTTCACTCGCTGCCAACACCGCAGAAAACGCGAAAGCAGCAGTGCCAAGGACAGAGATAGTATTTATGAGCTCCGCGGTTGTTAAGAACATTTGATTACCTTTTAGATGCTAATTTGGTGATAAAAAAACAGACGTGAAACCGAAGTTGTCGCGTCTGCTTCCATTAACGTTTGTTTAGGTAGCTTTATTTGGTAACGCTATTACGCACCGCTTTACCCGGGTAAACATTTGGCAGCACTTTAGAGTCCTCTACGACTACTGTTCCGTTAACCACAACATATGGGATACCTGTTGATGGCAAACCTGGTTCTTTAAGTGTCGAGTTGTCCGTTACCGTTTCTGGATCAAACATCGTGATGTCAGCATCAGCGCCTACTTGAATACGACCCTTTTGGCTCATTTGATCAATACCATTGTCTTGCAAGAACTTAGCTGGCATGTAAGACATTTTAGAAACCGCAGACATCAATGGCATCAGGTTGTCCTCACGAACCATTTTCAATACTCGAGCTTGAGTACCAGCAGCTCTTGGGTGCCCTTGTAGACCTTCATAAGACGTATTCCAGCTGTAAGCCATCATTCCGTCCTCTTTCATCAGTGGGAAAGCATCACTACCAACGATTGTTGACTCATGAGCGAGCGCGTTTTTAAGGTCTTGATCCGTTGCACCGTAGAACATAACACTCGCTTGAGGGTTCTCTTTTAGCAACTGCTCGTATCGCTCTTTGGTTAGAGGTTTCATTGTTTCTGTTTCAATAATGTCTGAGTAATCTCGTGCCATATTGCGCTGGTAGTTTTCTGGCTCTAGGTAGTCAGCCGCCGCAATGGTTGCACCATAGTTATATGGGTAGATCTCTGCTGCGACGTTCATGCCTTTGGCTTTTGCATCGTCCAGCATCTTAAGTGCGACTGGTGTTTCATTCAGAGTTTGCTGGTGCATGTGCTGAACCAACAAACCACCACCATAAACACCCACTCCAGATAGCATCTCTTCAATACCAATTAAGCCCGATGTTGGTGGAAGTTGGCTTGAGAATCGACCGTGCAAAAACGTCGGAACACCGTATTCACCCGCAAGTCTCTGCCACTCTTTAGTTTCGATGGTCGTTGCCGCTTTAGACATGTAACCCACTGGAACACCGATACCTAAACCGCCATCTTTGAGCTCTTTATCGACCATTTCAGAAATCGTCTCTATCTGCTCTCTTGATGCAATCTTAGTCATTGAATCACCAGAGATCTTCGATGCTTTTGCCTCTTCGGTATCAAAAATATCGTTAATCATTGTACCCGTACGTGTGTGGTAATCGTCGTTAAAGACTTTGGTACGAATACCTGCAGATGACACGCTCGCACCAAAGTTCGTTTGTGAACGGCCTTCTAATCGTTGATACCAATCACTCACTGGATAAGCGCCAACTTCTAGAGCCAATGGCGTTGTAACACCACTACGTAGTTGTAGCTTTTGCATGACTGGAATCGCAACAACGTGTGAGTGAGTATCAATAAAACCAGGTGCAACAACCAGCCCTTCAGCATCAATCATTTTATCGCCTTCGATAGCATCGCCAGTGATAGCGACGATCTTTCCATCTTCAACTGCGACATTGGCAACTTGGTCATAGCCCGTTTCAGGGTCCATAACTCGACCATTCATGATAACGAGATCGTAAGCGAAGACACTTGGTGACATTGCCACCAGCATTGCTAGGGCCGTACGTTTGATTTGAGTAGCTTTGATTTGCTTGTTCATAATGTTGACTCCAAAGGTAAATAAGTAAATTAAGTCAGCGTTGTCCGCCTCTTTGATTGGCATTATTGATGAACTTTGTCAGTCTGATAAATCACATAGGACGGACTCAACACGTCCAAATCTCATCAAGTAGAGTAAGTTATTGATATTGTTAAGAACCCACATCTAAACACGGCTTACTTTGATGATAGTATTTTTGAAATTATTTAATTTTCTTAAATTCGTGTGAAAGTTAGCGGGTTAAGCGACTCAATTAGTCACGCTACAAACGAAAAAAGGCAGCGCTATTAGCGCTGCCTTTCCGGTTATACATCAAAAGTTAGAAATAGAATTTATAGTTAGCCCAAACAACCGTATCGTCGATATCAATAGAGCGAGTTTGGGATTGCATATAACCTGTGGTGTTATCGACTCTTAGCTGCCCCCATCGAGTTTTATCGTTAGAGAAAGGCGTCGCAATCATTAATGTTGATTTAAGCATCGACGTTTCAATATCACCGTTTAAGTAATTGTACTCTGGCCATGCGCCGATGTAGGTACCATCTTCACCCAACTGATACATCATATAGAAAGCGGCTGATCCGCCGATCGCTTCTTTCTTGTCAGCATCAAACGACAACACTGACGCATCAGAATATTCACCTGCCAATACGCCTAAGCGCGGGAATAGCTGGAGTCCTTTCACCCCGGTATCAATCGCTGCAACTCCGCCCAATGACGCAGAAGTAAACATCGAGTTATCAATAACGTCGAGCGATAGCGCAGCTCTTGGAACAATTTTGTTCTCTGTTGAGAAAAGATGGAAATATTGAACTCGACTGTCAGAATATTTCCCTTGTTGAGTCATCGTTCCTTCGACGGTGAGCATGCCTGTCTGCCCATTATCAAAATGAAAGTCGCCAGATATTGAGCCCTTTACATCGCCTTGGTTACTCATACCAAAATACGCTGAAGTGCTCGTTTCCGTTAAGTCTGACGGGTTCGGCTCAGACTCTGCAGCGAATAGAGGCGCTGTCGCTGCAATTGAAAGAATAGATAGTGAAAGTGTTTTGCGGTTAATCATCATATATACCTGTGTAAGTTAAGTTATCACCCTCCTATGAATGAGCGAACGGTTCGCCCTCGTTTCCGTACACCGATATTATTGAACGGAACTGATCTATCTAAAACTCCACTTGGACGGATGTAACACGTCCAAATGATAAATTCAGTTGCTCTGTTGATATTTCCTAATCCCCTCGATAAACAACCACAATAAGGACGAGTTTGATCCATCATTGATGATTCGTTTGATGATCCATACCACTTTAATATCGCCTGCATCCCCAACAGCAAAGATATTAAAGAGGCAACATGAAAAAGCTAACAACACTTGGACTATCAGTCGCACTTTTTAGCGCGTTCTCCGTTCACGCAGACACCCAGGAAATAGAGTGGATTGATCTTGTGCCAGCGCAAGAACAAGCCATGATCAGAGAAGCGACACAACCTTTCCTCGCCGAACATTCTTGGGATATGCCAGAACAAAATAAGTTAGGCTCAGTAAGAAAAGAGCTTGATGGGCAACGCGTTAAGATTCCGGGATTCATCATTCCTCTTGAAGGTGATGATGAGATCGCTACTGAGTTTTTGTTGGTTCCTTATTACGGTGCCTGCATACACGTACCGCCACCGCCGACCAATCAAATCATCTATGTAAACTCTCCTAAAAATGTGAGCGCACAAGGGTTATGGGATACGGTGTATTTGACGGGAACCCTGAGAACGAAAGATACCT
>NZ_JADDYK010000021.1:205995-219667 GCF_015163615.1 Vibrio sp. OPT18 | reverse complement strand
CGACAAACGTTGCCGATACGGGTTATCAAATGATTGATATCGAAATCGCACCCTATCAATAACAAACTCCTGTACCGCTGCGCTCCCCCCTCCCCCCAATACCTATTCTGCCCAACTACGACGCACATCATAGTTGGGCATATGAATTACCTAATCCTACGAATATCTGATACGTTATACTTAATGGACTAACAATTGAGTACAACGTATGAATTTTAGTATTGAACAGTTACTCGCCTTTGTGACCGTTTACGAAGAGCGTTCATTCAGCAAGGCTGCTGCCCGATTAAACAAACACCGTACAACCACTGGCCAAGTCATCAATAACCTTGAAGACGTGCTAGCTGTTGAGCTATTTGAGCGCATAGGTCGCACAGTAGAACCGACTGAAGATGGTAAGCTTCTTTATCACTACGCTAAGTCTGCGATAGAGCAATCTCGTATCTTCGATAATATCGCGCTAAGCCTCTCTTACGGTGGACTGGAAAGCATCAACTTTGCCTATCCAAGTATGACTCCACATCGCCTGCTCTCTTCCATACGAGCCCAACTCGACCAAGACTTTCCAAACATGAAGGTTAACTTTCTGGTGAGAACAAAGAGCCAAATTGAACAAGGCTTAGCAAGTGGTGATATTCACTTTGGCTTGGTGATGATCGACAAAGGCAAAGGTATGTACAGTAAGGACTCGACCTTTATTGGCCATATCGAGTTTTTGCCGTTTGTGAAAAAAGGAGGCAAACTCTCCCAGCTTTCGCCAACAGAAGCATTAACCGCTTTACGCAGCACACGTCAGTTCGTTTTGAGTGCGTTTAAAGATGAAGGCCTCAAAGAGAAGCTCTTAGTATCAGCGATACACGAAGAAGTTGATCAACTTGCCTTGGTTATAAAGTTGGTTCAAGACGAGCTCGGTTGGGCGTGGCTACCGAAGGTGTTGTCAGAATCACCCTATGTAACTGAAAGCTTGGAAACACTGGAGTTAGACCAACTGAAGATGGGAATGAAATTCTCGTTTGCGCTATGGAATCCACATTCAAAACAGATCATGGAAGTGAAAAAGTCGATCATGACAGCGACAGATGCCTACGTCGAACGCTTTATTGCACTGCAGAACCCATTGAATTAAAAGCGCTAAAGTAAGCATGGCATTGATGCACACTTGCTTATGATACAAACAAAAAAAGTGATCCTAATGGATCACTTTTTTTGATTGGTTAGTTGATTAGATAGATAGTTAAGTAGTTAGAGATAATTGGCGATGAGATTAAGGTCTTCTAGGCCATCTAATCGTCCATTTCGCAATACCGGGTCGACACCTTGCTGGAAGTAATTATCCCAGTCTAATTCTAGGTGGATACTGCCTTCATTATCTATCGACATAACACTGTCGGTCGCTTCGCTATATTGGTAATCACTAAACAGCGCAGCACTGAACCAAATTCGTGACAACTTGCTCATCAGTGCTTTGTCTTTCTTCGACGGCGATACTTCTTCACCATCCAATTTAAACGGCTTGTTGAACACAAATGGCAGCTCTGAGCCATTACACGCACCACTAATACAAGAGACGGTTTTTAATGCATCTGAAATATCGACGCTTCGCTCTTCGCCCTTGGTATTGTAAGCCCAAACATTGAAGCTCGGTTTGTAGTCAAACAGGTAAAACGTGACGGGTTGTTGCGATTGCTTTGCTTTAATACGTGATGGGCCACTAAAGAGCATGTCGTTCATCATCATTTTGAACTGCCCCATATTTCGCATTGCATTATCGAGCTCACTTTCGTCATTTGGATAAAAGTCGCTAAGCGACAGTAGCTCGCTTGTACTGTTTCGATTTTCAAGTCCAAAATACAATTGACTCACCGCTTCGTAAGCCGATTTAGGCAACACGGCAAGCAGATCTTCCAGTTCAAGTTGTATGGTGGCTTCGCCATCTGCCGATGCAAATAGCGAATCAATATCTATTGATGCCTCATCACTTTGCACCCAGTTTTGAATCGCATTAATCCAGTCTTGAGAGGTGGCGTTACCACTTAGCAGCTCTGGTGATTGTTCCAACACCAAATCGAGTATTTTAGGAATAAGAAACGTCAGAGTTGGCAACATACTCATCGTGTTCGAGTCTTTTGCGTTAACGCCGATTACCGTTGGAACGATAAAATCGGACTGATACGGTTGTGCTGCATTTTGACTGCACGCCCCGAGTAGAGATGTCTTTTCACACGCCAAATAAGGTGAGAAAGGCATTAATGTCCCCATGGGTGTATGGTCTGCCTTACCTAATGATATTGGTGAATATTCATTTACTAATGGCAGAATACTTTTAAGTAGCCAATCTTTGATACGAGTTGTCGGTGACAATAACGACTCTTGTGTGCGCAATACTTCTTCCAAAGATGCGTCAACAAGCTCTAGCTCGTCGTCTTGGCTCTTCGCAACATCGTAACTTCGGTATTCAAAACCATACGGATTACTTTGCATGATACTACGTTGAAAATAGTCATTAGCCTGCCCTTCTTTCTCTGCTTGCTGCTGCAATATCGATACAGACATCGCGCCTGATCCTTGCCCCATCAACGTGACATTCTGAGCATCTCCACCAAATGCTTCTATGTGTTGGTTTACCCACTCTAGCGCAGTTTGTTGGTCACCAATGCCGAAGTTACCACTGTTGTTTTCACCTTTAACCCAATGACTTCCCAGTACGCCCAGTCGGTAATTCAATGTAATGAAAATGAACGAGTTAGTCTCTGCCGATCCTTGAGCCACAATCGTGTCTCCATGAATAAGCTTGGCAGACCCCGAGCCGTACTCAAAGTCTCCACCGTGTATAAACAGATAGACAGGTAAACCATCCCCGCTTTGTGTTCCCTCTGGGCGCCATAGGTTCAAGTTGAGACAATCTTCAGACTGCGATTGAGCTGTTGCCTTTAACTGTGGGCATGCGTCACCAAACTCGGTTGCATCAATCGTGTTCTCTAAATAGGTCAGTTCACTATGGGCAAAGCGATTTGCATGGCCAAATTGAACGCCTTTAAAAGCTTCAATATCAACCAAGCTCTCTTCGCCTTGAGTGTCTTGAATCAAAACGGATTCTTGCAATGCCTTTAGCGTCGCGTTGCCAACATTCGCGGTGATTATTTTCGCAGGCTGCGGCATCAGTTGTGGTTGCTCTGGCGTGGTTCCTGAGTCTGAACTTTTGTCTGAACCACACCCGATAAGAAGTGAGGTAATGCCGAGAGTAAGTAACGTTTTATTATTAAAATGAGAACGCTGATTTCGTTTAGCTGCTGGTAATTTAAAAGTCATGGTTGAGCCTGCATTTGGTTATGTTTATTGCTTCACAATGCGAACTCCCTGCGCGTTATACTTTCCATTGAATCGTTATTTAGTCGGTATTCAGTTATCAGTGTTGGGTTAATGAAACGAGTTTATGTCATAAAAACACATCCAGTTAATCTCCTATGACGGATGAAACCCTCTCCACAAACACTCACATCTCATGCTTAAAATCGATAGCCAAAATTGACCGTCATCGAATCTCGCGTTTCACCTTTGTTATAAAGAAAGGTCAAATTGTAGTTCTTACCTAATTGTTTATTCACACCCACCAAATACGCCCACTGAGATAAGCTCACACCAATGTCATAATCAAATTCCAAGTCACCCGCAACCACATGCCCTGCCATTCTTGAATCCAAACCTTGGTACTCAGCACCAACAAATAGCTGAGTACGATAATCAACAAGTTGATAGCCAAGCATTGGCTGAACAGTCACAATGCCATCTCCCCAATTGTCAGTGTCTTTTAAACGCGTTTTTGTATAACTGCCCGATACAGAAGCAAAAAATTCTTTATATCCCACGGACAAAGTTGTCCCTAAGCCCACGACGTCATACTCCAAACTCAACGGAATTTTCACACGACCCGTTTGGCAAAGTGCCGACAACTCACTACAAAATGCATCCCCAAGGTGTGGTAGTTTGTTGTTTAATTTATCTCGGAGAAACTCACCCGCCTCACCAGTGTATTCCGCATCAACTTGAGCATCGACGTTGATTTTTCCAACCAAACCATAAACATTCCAAAACGGTAATATATTGAGATCAGCTCTAAGCGTTAAACTTTCAGCATTAACAGCTCCGATGCTAGCGTAAGGGTCGAAAAGATCATTCAAGCCCACACCTTGAATCACGAAATCAGTGAATGGGATGTCCATGTTCTGGTTCCTGTACGCGACAGACACACCAAAAGGCAATGGCAAATCGATTCCTTGGCGGCGAACCATATCGCCCATCAAAGGAAACACTCGGTCTAGCACAACACTCTCTTCTCTCATTCGCGGATCCGATACTTGCTCAAGCATTTTGTGGTCTAAGACTGTCACCTCATTTTGGTCATCATAAATAGCAATTGGACGAATCATCGTGTTCATACGCACTGGCTTATCGCGCTTTTTACCTTCAACTTCGATGTGCTTACTGTCGATAATAAGCTTTCCTGACTCGAGTCTTTTAAAATCAAGTCGTTGTAAGTAACTCTCTATTTGGTATCCATTGAATTTAAACGGCTGATCGTTATAGATACTCATCGTCTGTGGCTGCCCATTAACGAGTTCAACTTTCACGCTTAAATGACGGAAGTACGAAATATCCTGCGGTAATGCATACTTTGAGTACTCAAAGAAGATATCGACACGGCCATTGCCATGATCCTTAGCTTTAACTGAATACGGATCGTAGCTCTCAGCGTAATGCCTCAGTCGATATTCGGTTCTGACAAATGCTTCAATTTCATCGATGACTTGCTCTTGTTCATCAAGGTCATCGGGATTGTATTTAATTCGCAGATCAATGTTGCCTTTGGTATCGGTGTTCTTCACTAAGAAGACTTTTGATTCACGAACGTTGTCTCCAATTACAATTTTGCGAGTCGCATATTCAACCAAGTGTTCGCCTTGCATGAGAGAACTCATGGCCAACTTAGGAATGTCTTCACTGAGCGAATAACGTTTGAAAATCTCTTTACCAGGATGATCAGCTTTCGATTCAGCTGATAGCGCTGAAAACGAAGCCCACCAAAAAAACGGGGTTGCGAACAAAACGAGGGTTCTAAAGCTGAACAGATTAAATATTTTCATTATTTGAGTGCCAAATACTTCCACCAAATACCTAAAGCCATAGATAAGGCAGATTAAATTTAATGAGTGAACCCTCCTGTTCACCAAATCATAACGACCATCAAACCTTCGATATCAGAATGAAGCTTCTTTGGTATGGCTACATTTTACGGTCTATTTTCCCATCCCTTGAATCATGTATGATGGACCAAACCCATCACTAAAATGGAAGCTGCTGTTAATAACCGTTATTAGCCGTTAGTAAAAAGAGTCTTAGACTTAGACTGGTATTTTGAATATTTAAAAACCACTCCCTAAGCTAATATAGAAAGCGTTTTCGTCGTCGCTTCGAGCCAAGTCCATACCAATTCGTAACCCATATCGGCGAGCTATCTGATATCGAAACCCGACACCATAAGCCCCTACTGTTTGGTCTTGGCTAAGTTCTGCTTCTTCTCTCGCCTGACCGTATCCATAAAACCCAGACACATTCCAACGATCATCAATGTCGAAAACAACTTGTGATTGGAGAGTGGTAATCTCATCCCCTTGATATCGATACGAAGACACGCCTCTCAATTGGATATACGGTTGAGTGGTTGGCGAAAGAAACAATTCATCTGATTGAAAGTTTTGATAATTGGCCGCAAAAGCCAGCGTCCATTGTGTTGCCAATGGGACATAGACTTCCCCTTCGACATCTAACTTTCTGTATGCTTGATCACTGCCTAACTTTTCATCGTAAACCATGTAATCAGCTGAAAATTGATAGCCACTGGTTGGGTAAAATAAGTTATTGCGCGTATCGTAATCTGCAGTCAATCCTAAACCCGAAGTCACGATGGTTTGACCTAAGATGTACTCCATCAACTTATCAACGATCTGACTGTCAGAAGTTATCTCGGTATAAGAAACGAACTGTTTAACGCCCAACATAAGAGGCGTATCAGCCACTCGAAATTGGACTCCTTGCTGCAAAACAACACCACGAGTCTCAGTTGAAAACTCTAAAGGTTGGATGTCCGTAGACTTGTTATTTGGGAGCTCTAGTGACAAATCTTTATAGATACTAAGATTCATTTGCCCGGTCCCTACACCACCCGTGTAACGAATGGTATCGTTCAACCATGTGTGACGATGCCCAACAAAAGCAAACCACGACCCGTTTTCTGTACCCGCTGCCCCTAATACTGTTATCGCACCAGGAACAAGCTGTGCGCCTCCATCGATAGCATTGAGTGCCGCTTGTTTTCTTTGCTGTTTCTGTTCGTCAGTTTCATGCATGAATACGCCGACCAGCCCCCCGCCATAACCAACGGCAGGTTCGGTAATCAAAACCGGTACGGGTAAGAAGCCCACAGCGTTTTCTGCAATGTGGTGACCCATATCGAATTGGTCGTCCACAGCATCGAAAAATGAGCCATAAGAAACGGAAGAAAAAAGAGCGCCGATTAGCGAGACAGAATGAAACAATTTAGATTTAATCATTTTTGCACTTTGGTTTAATGGCAGAGTTTACGCCTGCTGGTTAAGCTTCCATGCAATGATCGGATTCGTCTATTAAAGTCCGACGAGGAGTTTGATAAGCGATTGATGACGTTTTATTGAGGCCGGTTTACGAGGTGAGCCTACAAAAAGAGGAAGGCTATGTGCTTATACAAACACATTAGCCCTACTCACTGAGTGATAACGTTACTTGTTGTTAAACAAAGACTTCACATCAATATGAGCCCAGTTGGTGTCGCTGCCAAGCGCAGGAAGTTTCACCCACATTTGCAGCTCATTTAAGTCAGCTACGACTTGGTAGTTAGTTAGATCCACATCTTGATTAGTTGGCTTAGTCACACCACCATTTTCTTTGAAGCTGCCATCTTCGTTATACAGTGGTAAGTCAAAGATGTTACGCATTGCCTCAGCATCAATGTGACCGCACAGGTCATCATGGCGTGCATTTAAGTTATCAAAACGTTTTAGTGAAAAGCTTTGAGTTTCACGGATACCCAAACCCCAATCTGGGTTTAAGAACGTATTAACCGTCGCAAACGAGCTAGCGTCTTTATCGCTGACGCGTTTTCTGTTTTCTTGGATTGTGTTCTCGTAAGCACAAGCCTGACCGCTTTTATCCGCTAACATCCAGATTGAAGCAATATCAGTACGTGACGCTTGGAAGCGTGAGCTAAGAGCTTCGATCGAATCAGATTCCGCCATGTAATCGACCACTGAGTTTAAGAAAGATGGCTTCTCAACCGATACAATATTGCCGCCCATTGATGTACCGTCATGCAGATCGGTATACACACCCTTGTCGTTAAAACCAGTAACCATCCACTGCCAACCCGGCCAGCTCACATTCACTAATGCATTTGAACCATCTGTTGGGTTATAAACCGTTGTATAGATTGGGAAGTCTAGGAACAGATCACTCCAGTCCATATTACGACCAACAACCGAATGACCATCGACCGTGCTTTCGCCCCAAGTCGCTAATGAAGAACAACCAGAGAATGAGTGTAGCTTTCCAAGGTAAATCGCCATTGGACCGCTTTGGTCTAGCACGATGACTTTTTCCAGTGGCCAGCCTAGACCATCTGCTACACCTTGGAAGTATTGCTTGCGACGTAAAGAAAGTGCTGCGAAAACGCGAGTGCCAAACAATTCATATGCTTCTTTTTGGCTGATTAGCCCTTTATCAAATTCAGGCTGAACGATAACGTCGTACATCGCTTGCATGTGCTCTTTTGACAAGTTTCCGTACTGCTTGCCCATTTCATACCAGCTGCCGTTAAGCTGCAGGACGTAAAGCATTTCCTCGCCAGTTTCAAACATTGTGCCGTTTTCAAATTGTGCTTTAGTAGTAAGTGTTGAAGTGTTCATAATGACCTCTATTTATCTAAGTAAGTTGGTTTGTTTCTTTAAGATGGGCTCATTATATGGACGATTTTTAAATACCAACAATTCGATATGACGGACGAAACTCATCCAAATATATATAAGTACGAGCGCATGAGACCAGAGAACACGCCTATAGCAAACACGGATTGGAACCGAAGAAGCAGTAAAGAAAGAGAAAGGATATAGCTAGGCGTTTACCCAATACATAAAGGGCATGTCACCCATAAAATACTGAGCCAAACAAAAAGGCGAACCTATTGGCTCGCCTTGATCATTTTATTGGTCAGAATCGTTTAGTCATTACGAATAGGTGATAACAGCTCAGGGTTAACCACCAAGTTTCTCACACCGTGGGCGTGGTCTTCGTTAAAGTCATTGCCTTCACACCAGCTCCCCACTGTCGCGATGTTTACTTTCGCTACTTGTGGACGAACGCTCCATGTTACTTGGAAAGGTGAACCTTGCTCATTATAACCAGGACCCGTTGTAGAGCCTGCGTATTGAATCGCTGAGCCCGTATCTTGTGGGATGTTTGGTGCTTGGTGTAAGCCGTTCACTTTTGAATGTTTAGCGAGCGCTTCAAAGTCGAGTGCTTTGTCATCATTCACTAATACGTAAACTTGGGTTTCTACACGCAGTTGCGGGTTGGTAATCGCGTCGTTAAAACAAGCGCCCAATGTTTCACCCGGTTCAACTTGCGCCGTTGAATAAACATAGTGAACTTCAATTGTGTCACCCGAATGCAAAGAACCATGCTCGCTCGGACAAACCTTGCCCTCAAATGGTTTCAGCTCAGCAGAACTCAGTTTTCCTGTGTATTTAAAGCCACTCTGGAATCCCTTACCATCACCGTTACCAGCATATTGAGTAAACTCGCCGCCTTTATGCTCAGCATTTTTATGGAAGTGAATATTACATAAGTTCATCGCTGTTGAATCAGGGGCATCCGAAAACAGTCTAGTATTTGTACCTTCTAATGAACCCAAATCTCGTGGAGCTTGCGGTCCAAAACCTTGTCCTTGGGTATTTTCAGAAAGCTTCGCTCTTTGTTCTGCGATAACACCATCTGATACAGACTCATGGTTCGCGTCTGATGCATTTGCATGAGTAGATAAAATCACCATCGCGACACTTAAAAACACACTCTTATTCTTCATTTTTCTTCCCTAGAATATTGATAACTAAACCTAAACCGACTTAACAGCAAACATCTTACTATGCTCGTAAGTGAATATAAGACTTGTCTTTGTAAGATTAGATTTCATTGCGTACTTTAGGATGAGTATTAGAACCCTTGATGCATATAACAAGTCAAACAGGGTAAATTCGGCGACTCCCTTCCAGAACTAATAATTTCCTATTTTCGTTAACCATCGCCTGACTCAGCGCTCAGACAAATGAACACGATTCTTAGGAAGAACGATGGCCAGATTTAGAAGATCAAAAAAGGCGAACCACTTGGCTCGCCTTCACGTCTCATTCTATCTATTAGGTTGGTGTTCTAGGTTAACGATTTAACCATTACCGGTGGCAAATATCCCAAACGTCATGACGTTCAATGCATCTGTCACGCCCTCTAGTGATTTAATCACGGTCTTAGTCGGTTGGTTATGACGAATAAAATAGCTTCCGATTCCTTTTTCACTCCCACTCTTAGCATCGCTTTCAGTTGTTTCTGTCGCTGCTACTTGAGAAGGCTGCACTGATTCTGGCTCTGCATTAGCGTGATTTATCGTGTCTTTATTTGAATCAAGGTTAGTAACTGGTTGATGATTAACGATTGAACCATGGGAAGAATCAACGCTGGTCTCAGCGTTTGTATCCTTTGAAGTCTCGAGATTACTCTCTCCCTCTACACTTTTCGACATCGCGTCTTCGTTGCTCAATATCTCGTCGTCTAGCTGATGATTACTCGTTGAAGAACAGGCTGTTAAGAAGAACAGGCTAACGATGAATATGAGTATGTTTCTCATCATAATGATAAAGCACGAATTAATAAAACATTGTTCGATTGTATTTTATTTGGCTGACGACATCCAGTGATAAGCTGAGTAAACACGAAAAGTCGCATTCTTGAAGAGTAAACAAAAGCGTACGGGTTTAGTGCATAAGACTAATAATTCGAGAGCTCAATCAGGTTGCCATCAGGATCTCGAACATAAACAGAGACAATTTTTCCTATTGCACCGGTTCGTGGTACGGGCCCTTCTTCTATCACGACACCTTGCGCTTGGATATGTTCGACAACTTCAGCAATTGGTGTATTGGTAACAAAGCACAGGTCTGCACTACCGACCTGAACACGCCTTGCCTTTGGCTCGAACTCGCTGCCACTGAGGTGTAAATTGATCTTTTGTGTCCCAAATGACAACGCCAACCTGCCCTCACCAAATTCGATGGGCTTCATTCCAAGCACCCGTTGGTAAAAGTCGACTGTAACTTGCAAATCACTCACGGTTAATACCAAATGATCCAGCTGACTGATTTCCATCATTACCTTCCTGTAACTAAGAGTGATAAGGGCTTATTAGCGGTGACTAGGCATAGTTAGATGAACAATGTCATTCTACAACCCACATAAATCATAACAGACATGTAGGTTGGAATTACTTAAGTTAGTCTTCGCGCTTACTGAGCGTGTAGGAAACTAAACTATCATCACCTACCTTGAACATCCAAACATTCTCGCCATCTACAAATTGAAATTGAAATTGATTGACTCAGTCGGCTTTAATTTACCAATAAATTCAGACAATACTGGCTCGTTGATAATAAAGCTTCCTTCTGAAATATTCGCATCCAGATCGCCCTTTCACTCTCCCGTCGTTTGGCCCGTCACAGATACAACCAGTGCTAGATAATATTCAGACCAAAGACGTTTTTTACATCGAACAATACTTTTTGCGTTCTTTCCCTAGAGACTTGGGTGCCATTGCGTAAAATTTCGATGAGTTGCGCTTTATCATCCAGTAACTCTGATCTTCTTTCACGAATAGGACGAAGCATCTCTTGCAGGCACTCTTCCAACACTTTCTTAGTTTGTCCATCGCCTAGCCCACCTCTTTGGTAATGCTCTTTTAGTTGACTGACATAGTTAGTGTCTGTGTGAAAAGCATCAAGGTAAGTGAACACGATATTCCCTTCTACCTTGCCTGGGTCTTCAATTCGTAGATGATTTGGATCGGTATACATGGATTTGACTGCAGCTCTGATCTCTTTCTCTGTCGCACCAAGATTAATGGCGTTACCCATCGATTTAGACATTTTACTTTTACCATCGGTACTAGGGAGGCGAGATGCATTGCTGAGAAGCGGTCTGCATTCATTCAAGATTGGTTTGCCAGCGAGCGAATTAACCTTTCTTACAATCTCATTGGTTTGTTCTAACATCGGCAGTTGATCATCACCGACAGGCACTAAAGTCGCGTTGAAAGCGGTGATGTCTGCCGCCTGTGAGATGGGATAAGTGAGGAAGCCTGCTGGAATTGAACGTCCAAACTCTTTGTTCTGAATTTCGCTTTTGACCGTTGGATTACGTTCCAAGCGAGCGATAGAAACAAGATTACTGTAGAACATTGTGAGCTCAGCTAACACCGGTAGCTTTGATTGCAGACAAATCGTGGTCTTGGTCGGGTCGATACCCACCGCAAGATAATCAGCGACCACATTAAGAATATTGGACGAAACCTTCGAAGGATTATGGGCGTTGTCGGTAAGCCCTTGCATGTCGGCAACCAATATCGTTTGGTCGTGAATATGCTGCAAAGAAACTCTTTGTTTAAGTGAACCGACGTAATGACCCAAATGCAAAGGCCCAGTTGCTCTATCGCCAGTCAGAATGATTTCAGGCTTGTTGGTATACCTGTTGCTGTCGATATGGCTGTTTGAGTTAGTATTCATGGTGTATCTCCAAGTTAGAAAGGCTACTGGAGATAAAAAGAGGCGACATTTTTGATGACATTCTTAGCTACCGTCCAGCAGCTAAAGAATGTGAGTATTCCGTGCTGCTCTGTTAAGAGCACCACCAAAAGAAAATTGAAGTTGAAGCAGAATTAAATTTCATGGTTAAAACCTATCAACAATACAGACGAGCGACAACTGTTATTTACGCGCACCAAGAAAATAGGTTTTAAGATTAACAGGTTATAGGCTTAATCTTTACTGGAACACAGTTCAGTGATTCGGTCACACATAGCTTGGTTGACTGTGAAGTGGGTGTTGAGGAATGCTAGTTGAGCAAGTGCCGATTCAGCGGTGCGCTCATAGCCTTGGGTAAAGGTTGGTAGCAATTGGGCAAACTTAGGAAAGCGTGCTTCTAGCCTTCTATCCGACATAAATTCATCAACGAATTCAGGCTCAGACTGTTCAGTTTGATCCACAAGATCAATCAAACGATCGAGTGCGTAAGATTGAACGAACCTACTACCCGACAGCTTTTCGCCTCGGTTATAACGAGACATACCCACATAAAGATTGGTTAGTGCCTCACCAATGATCCACTCTTGGGCGTTTGCGTGTGCCTCGCCTTTTGCTGGTGGAACACAACACTGCGTATCAAATTCAGGTTTTTGCCAAACAATGCGCCCTTCAGCAAATGGGATATGCGCTAACTCGTGGGGTTCAAACACCGCAAATTCGCAAAAGATTCCGTCAGCGTACAGAACTTTATAGCCATCGACGGTATTTCTCACTGCGTAGTCGATTGGGTGAATATCAGATAGCCAATGCAAACTGTCTAAGAAATACTGCTTGTGCCCTGTTTGCACTATCGCGAAAAAATCGACATCTGAATACTGATCAAGTCGCTCGGTTTCAATGCCTACTGAGCCCAATCCCAGCAAAGCATGAGCCTTACCCGATGCTTCCAAAGACTCCCCAATCGCATCTAAACGCTGTAGCAATTTATCTGGTGTGTTTATGTGTCTTGTCTGCATCACTTTATCCGTTTGCATTGTTCAATCCCTATCAAGTTGAATGCCACTCAACCTAACTGATAATTAGAACATCTAAGAAGCTTAATTTATAAAATGTGTGTTTTGGATAACGATCTGCGCAAGTTATTGTTTGAATTACGGTGGGATTTATAGGTGAGAAAGAGTGTGTTCAAGCTATAAACAACACTCTTCTATCATGACTTATTTTTTGACCGCTTGTATTTGTAACAACGGATATTTACAAACAATTAGACGATAAACGCTTTAAGGCTAAACCGACGACTTCGCTAAGTAAGCTGCCATTTCTTGTGGTGGCACCATGCCTCCACCTGTCGCCCAAACAAGATGAGTGGCATTGGCTAACGTAGAATTATCGATGCCTAACCTTTCCAGATACTCACTATTTTGCTCAACATGAATCGCACCCGGCATACCCGCTAGCGCTGAAGGCTCAAGTTGAATGCTCTCTGCTTGGTTCAGTTCGCTTAACAATTGATACATGCGTTCGTCGGTTAATGTGTAATAACCATCAAGCAAACGCTCCATCGCGCGACCGACAAATCCAGATGCTCGACCCACCGCCAAACCATCCGCAGCTGTTAAGTTATCGATACCAAGATCTTGAACCTCAATCTCATCATGCAACCCCGTATGAACACCGAGCAACATGCAAGGGGAATGAGTCGGTTCAGCAAAAATGCAGTGAACATCATCACCAAAGGCCAT
>NZ_JADDYK010000021.1:186265-205942 GCF_015163615.1 Vibrio sp. OPT18 | reverse complement strand
CTTCAAGCCAAATGCCACACCACCGGGGCCACCACCGACTCCACATGGCAAGTAAACAAACAAAGGATGCTGTTCATTAACCACAATCCCCTGTAGATCGATTTGCTTCTTGAGCCTTTCTCCAGCCACAGAGTAACCAAGGAACAGTGTTTGTGAGTTTTCATCATCAATGAAAAAGCATCGAGGATCTTGTTCTGCCTCTTTACGTCCTTGTTCCACTGCAACGCCATAATCTTGTTCATATTCAACAACGTTAACGCCATGTTCTCGAAGTTTGCTTTTCTTCCAAGCTCTCGCATCTGCCGACATATGAACAGAGACCGTAAAGCCCAATTTGGCACTCATGATACCGATCGACATTCCTAGATTACCTGTGGAGCCTACCGCAATGCTGTATTGTTGGAAGAAGTCACGAAACTCAGGTTCGAGCAACTTACTGTAGTCATCGCTCTCACACAGTAACCCGGCTTCAATCGCTAATTTCTCGGCATGCGTTAGTACTTCATAAATACCACCCCGAGCTTTGATTGAGCCTGAAATTGGCAAATGGCTGTCTTTCTTCATCATCAAACGCCCTTTAATAGGTTGCTGATAATGCGCTTCCAATGCTGATTTCATAGATGGAATGTCAACAAGCTCTGACTCAATGATGCCATTGGTCATTTGAGTTTCCGGAAACGCTTTAGCTAGATAAGGAGCAAACCTTTGTAGCCTCATGCTTGCATCGTGAATATCTTGTTCGCCTAATCCCACATAGGGTAAACCTTGCTCCGAAGTCGTGATGTTTGGGTTAAACCAAGTCACTTCTTCGAGACTCACTAATTGTTGTAGCAGTGGGAAATCTGAGATGAGCTTGTCGATATTTAATGCAGTCATGGGTGACCTTTTCTGGCTAAGCGCGTACTGCGCAGGTTCAATCATTAGTAAACCTATTTAAACGGGATTTTGGTGTTTGTTCAACCGACGAAAAATCACACTTACATGAACTTAATTCATCTATTAATTAAAATTCCGGAAACTAACGCAAGTAAAGTAACTTATGATTAACTATGAGTCATAGATAGAGCTATGATATGACATTGACGATGTGTATCGAAATCCTCTTGCTTGAATCAAGGTGCCCTTAACGAAATGTATAGCGAAGACAACCTGTACTCTAAAAATCAACGCTTAAACAGCCACCAGCTGTCAAAACTGCACACGTTTGAAGTGGCCGCTCGACATGGTTCTTTTTCACTTGCAGCCCAAGAGCTATCGATGACACCAAGTGCGATTTCTCATCGTATCAACAAGCTCGAAAGAGAGATGGATATACAGCTGTTTGAACGTGCGCACCGCAGAATCACACTGACAAGCGAAGGCAAACGCATCTATGCCGCATTGAGCCGCACCTTGAATGATCTAAACCAAGAGATTTTAGATGTTAAGAAGGAAGAAATATCGGGCACACTCACGATCTATTCACGACCGACATTTGCGCAGAGTTGGCTAGTACCTCGGATAGCGAACTTCAAACAACGTTACCCATCAATCACATTGAAACTACTCACTGGTAATGAAAATATCAGCTTTCAAGGACACGGTATCGATATTGCTATCTACTTCGATGATCTTTTTCCCGATAAACTTTTCTGCCAAGCATTCATGCACGAGAGCATGACTCCGGTTTGTACCGCTCAATACGCTGAGTTACACGGGCTTAATCAACAGCCAGAGAACCTCAATCGAGCAACGTTACTTCACGACAACCAAGCATGGAACTACGATTCAAACCGCAATGAATGGGAAGTGTGGGCACAAGCGAACCAACTCGGTACTGTACAGTCCAATTCAAATATGGAATTTGACCGTTCAGATCTCGCGATACTGGCAGCCATAAACAATGCCGGTATTGCCATTGGGCGATATAGCGTTGTATCGAAATATCTTGAAGACAATACGCTTATCGCGCCATTTAACGAACCACCCGTCACGTGCAAACAGCAGTACTATTTCGCGACGCCTTCAGAACACCAATCACCAAAAGTTAAAATGTTTATTGAATGGGCTTTAGCGCAAAGCGATCAGATGTAGGTGTGTATGCTCGGATCGTGTGAATGATGCGGATTTTGTGGAAGATAGGAATTCTTGGCTCAGCCAGACCTTTTTAGCAACGGTAATTGTTTATACATTCAATGATCTGTAGGCTAGCCTGTCTTCTCATAAGCAAACAGTAGAACAACCTATGAGCGCCTCTCTTCGTAATAGCATTTTCGTCATGTTAGGGATTCTATTCCTAGCACTTAACCTTCGTGGGCCTTTTACGAGCTTGGCTCCTGTGCTTTCTCAGGTTATGGAAGGCCTCAACCTTACCTCGTCGGCTGCTGGCTTCTTAACAGCTTTGCCACTGTTAACTTTTGCCTTGTTCTCACCCTTAGTCACCAAGATATCTCAACGAATTGGTCTAGAGCCTAGCCTGCTATTAGGCTTAGTTCTGATCACGACCGGAATTACACTGCGCTCTGCTGGGTTAATCCCAACCTTGTATATCGGTACGGTGATGATTGGGCTTGGTATCGCGATTGGTAATGTGTTGTTACCCGTTGTAGTGAAAATTAGCTTCCCGACACGCATCGCTACTGTGACTTCTTTGTACATCTTTACGATGGGCATCGGCTCGACGTTAGGCTCAAGTTTGATGGTGCCATTTTCAGAACTCACCTTGTTCACTATGACAGGTTGGCAATTAGCGCTGTTAATGAACTTGGTATTCCCAATATTAGCTTTGATGATCTGGTTGCCTAAAATCAGAAAACGCTCATCTTCTGCTAGCGATAACAAGCAACAAGACAAACCTCTGCCGATGAAGAAGATGATTAAAAGCGGCGTAGCGTGGCAAGTAACGCTAGCGCTTGGGCTTAACTCATTTACCTTCTACTCTTTGGCTGGCTGGCTTCCACAGATCTTGAACGATCTTGGCTACAGCGAAATCGATGCGGGTTACATCTACGGATTTCTACAATTTTCGACTATGGTTCCAGGGCTGCTGTTACTGCCGTTCTTAGCCAAAAGTGACAATCAACAATGGCTCATCACTCTGTGTGCATCGAGTGTATTTGTTGGATTGATTGGTCTTCTGTATTTGCCTGAGTTTGCGATCTTTTGGGTGGGACTGTTTGGATTAGCCAACTGCTCGACGTTTATTATCGCGCTCTCTTTTGTTGGCTTGCGTACATCGAATAGCAGCCAAGCCGCATCATTGTCGGGTATGGCTCAGGGAATCGGTTATGCGTTGGCAGCCACTGGTCCAACGCTGGTGGGTAAGCTTCATGCTCAGACAGATTCTTGGAGTGTGCCTATTCTGCTGATCGCATCTGTTGCCTTTGCGTGCACGATTTTCGCAGCATTGGCAGCACGAGATAAGAAAGTGAGCGTTTAGGCCAAACAAAATGGTTGTGGTGTCGCGACTTTATTTGCTCGCGACTCTATGGCTGACGACGGTCTTGATGTATTCACTTGGCGACAAACCAAATTTGCCTTTAAAGCGCTGACTAAAACGCCCTTCCGATTGGTAACCGCAAGACTGAGCCAACATCACCACATTCTGCTGTCCGTTTTGCATCAGATAAAGCGCGTGACTTAACCGAACTTCAGCTAATACCTCTCGATATTGCATACCTTCCAGTTTGAGCTTTCGGATCAGCGTGGCTCGGCTCATCGCAAAACGCTCCGCCACCGACTCTAGCGGATGCTTCTCGTCTGGTGAATGTGAAAGATAATGGCTAAGCTTCTGGCTAAACGAGACGTTGGCACTGGCAAACAGTCGATGCAATACCCCTTTTTCAGCCAATTGTTGGTACAAGCCCTGCAACCAAAACTGTTGAGCCTCTTTGCTCATGCTCTGTGTATCAAACGAGAACAGAGCATTGAGTGAGTCTTGTAAGTTTCGATCCGCTTTTACTGTAGGCAACCCCAGATCATTCGAGCGTTCCTCACTTAAATCAAGCATCGCCTGAGAAGGTTGGAATTGAAAGCTGAACACTCGCGACAAGAAGCGCCCTTTGTGGGGCATGTTCTCAAAGCTTAGTGACGCTGATGCCTCACACAACAACAGCTCAGAGTGAGAAAGCTCTGCTGCTGACTCTTTCCAAAACAGGCGCTTACTGCCTGTAATGATCTGAATGATACTAGGGGATAGAATCCTCACATTACGCAGTTTTTGTAACTGCTCTGCACGAAAGATCGTCACTTGATATTGATGATTCATCTCATCCCCTTAGTTGCTTATTTGCTTATTTGCTTATTATGTACGTGTATAAGCTTTTAACGTACATAAGCTATTAACGTGTATAAGTTGCCGTCAGTTTCGCTTTGTCTAAAGCCATGCTGTTCAACGTGAATCCAACCACAGCCGATGGCGTGTTTTCGTCTAGGTTGAGCTTATCCTTTGGCAATGCCCAAACCGTGAATTGATAACGGTGCATGCCATCTTTTTCTGGAGGACAAGCGCCACCGAAACCTACCGTTCCATAATCTATACGGCCTTCTTTGCCACCCACTTTAGAGATGTCGACACCGCGAGGTAGCTCGTTCACATTTGCAGGGATATCAAAGGCAACCCAATGCCAGAAGCCACTTTCAGTCGGTGCATCTGGATCATAAGCTGTGATAGCAAAGCTTTTGGTGCCTGCTGGTGCATCTTTCCACATTAATTGTGGTGATAGGTTATCGCCGTCACAACCCCAACTTGAGTATTCAAAAGTCTTCGCCATTGGGTGACCTTCTTGAATATCGTTGCTGGTTAATTCGAACGCCTGAGCAGAGCCTGCAGCCAAAATACTGACTGCCAATACTGATTTGATGATGAGTTTCATAATGGTTCCTCTTATTAGGTATGAGCCCAGTATAGTCCCCTCAACTCGCCCAATAGTGACAGTAAGTACACAATTATCGAATTTATTTCAAACAAATGATACTTACTGTATTTTTACTTTATTATTTAAAAGCATGACCCACTCGACAATTTGTTGTTAAAGGAACACTTGTTGACATTCAGGTTACAAATCGCGCCCAAAACTCTTTAGACTCGCTCCACGACTTTTAACGAGAATGATTGGATGCGCAGGTTTACATTAGCTCTTTGCTTGATCTTTTGTCTCCCAACTCTAGCCAATGCCCAAAGTTTGCAAGATAAGTGGCAAACCCTGTATCAACTGAGCTGGCAATCATCTCCAATCTTAGTATCTCAACAAGAGTTGGCTCAATATCCGAAAGTTCTGCTCCATGAAAGTAGCCGCTATCCTGATTTCAACCAATTCAGTTGGGACGACATCGCAGCGTTAGCGTCAATACAAGATCACTGCCAAGCGATTGAAAGCAATAACCCTTCATTACATGACGCCATCGAGTTCGAGCTCGCTCTGTGTCAGCAACAAGCATTGGATTCTATTTGGTTTGCAGCACACTCCAAAAGACACCCTGCCGGTGGTAGCTTTGCTGATCGTTATTTAGCAGCTTACCCAGACGTAAGCGATCAAATACGCCCGTTTTTGAGCATTACCAACCCACAGCACCCTTTATATACCAAGCTAGAAACGCTAAACGCTCAAGGCAGAGAAGCACTGCTCAATGGATACCGCGCTTGGCAACAAGATGATGTGCTTTGGTTAAGTGGCGAACAAGGCTGGAAAGCCATTCCCTTAGATGTTTGGCAACCTATCGCAGAGCAACAAGAGGTATCTTTGCAGGTGAAACCTGTACTTTTCGTTACAGCAACGTGTGCTTAAGCGAGCCTAGCAATGACAATCTGATCATGAAAACCTTGATGTTTTCATTGCTGTTAACGTTGCTTTCCGGCCTCGCTAGAGTCTTATACCTAAGAACAAAACAACGAAAAGAGAGGCAGTTCGTTTTACAGCTTCTTACTCATGAACTGCGCACACCCATTACTAGCCTAGGCTTAACCGTCGAAATGTTTAGAAATCGCTACGATGAATTTCCTGATGAAACTCAAAACGCGGTTTGGCGTTTAATATCCGACTATCAAAGGCTCTCTCAACTCACCGAAAACAGCAAAGTGTACCTAAGTTCGGATCAGTCAGAGCCTTTGTTAAAGCAAAATGCATCATTAGAAGAGTGGCTCTATCATGTATGTGAAAAGCACAATATTTCTTATCAATGTGAAGCGCGTGAAGTTGAACTGAACCTCCCCTATTACTGGCTAACCATCTGCTTGGATAATCTAATCAAGAATGCCAAACAACACGGTAAGGTTTTGGTAAAGGTCGAACTCGGAGACAAGCTGACGATTGAGATACAAGACGAGGGGCGCTTCCCTTCGCCGATACAACGACTCATGTCTCGTGTCACGCCAAGTGAAACGCACAAACTGGATAACATGGGCATTGGCCTGACTATTGTCGAGCACTTGATGAAGCAAGCGAATGGCCGCCTCATTATTCTTCGTAACCCAACCCGATGTATTTTGGAAATTGCTTATGAACACCCTACTGCTGATTGAAGACGACCAACTGCTTGGACAAGGCCTCGTCAGCTTCTTTGAATCCAATGGTTATCAATGCCTTTGGGCGAAAGATTCAGAGAGTGCCAGTAAGCAATGGTTTCGAGCCGATCTTGTGATACTGGATCGACAGCTTCAAGACGGTGACAGCTTACAACACCTTCCAAACTGGTTACTCCTCAAAGCGCTTCCTGTAATTGTGCTGACCGCTAAAGTAGAAGTTCAACAACGTGTTAAAGGTTTAATGGCGGGTGCCAAAGATTACGTGACTAAGCCATTTTCGAACGACGAATTACTTGCTCGAGTCATTACCCAGCTACGTCCGTTAGGTGTGAGCCTCTTACCTGACGCAAATATCCAAATCAACTTGTCGGAACGGATCGCTTATCTGGACGAAAGCCTAATCACGTTGAAGCCTAAGGAGTTTCAGCTATTGGTACTGTTTGTTCAGAACCAAAGTCGTGTGTTTCACCGAGATGAATTACTCAATAAAATTTGGGGTTATCAGGCCTTTCCTAGTACCCGAACTATTGATAATCACATACTGCGCTTACGCCAGAAGCTGCCAACATTGAATATCGAAACACATCGCGGCGTTGGTTACCGCTTGGCCGGGGAATCATAATGAAAGTTACTTCGTTAACAGCACTGCTCTGCACATTGCCGCTCGCAAGTCATGCGGCTTGGTTTACTGACACGCCATTGCAGCACACCTATCAATCGTTGCTTGATGGTCAACCTCAAGTTGCGTGGCAAGAGTACAAATCGCACTCGATCAACAAACACTCGATAGTGAGCTTTGGCTGCCAGTCAAACAAGAGATATTAAGCCAGACTCAATGTGGAACCTCACTAAAACAAAGTGCTGAGCCGAAACACCACATTCAAGTCAGCTTCATTCGACGCTATGGCCTGTCGTCGCACGGTTATCAAATCAAAGTATCTGCCGAACAGCTCAATAAAGGCGTAGAAACCCAAACTCTTTCTTTAGTCTCACCTAAAGGAAAAGTCCTTCTCGATGGACAACTCGCTTCCAATAATGAGTATCAAGAGATTGAAACCAATGAAATGTTCATCAAACCCGAATCTGGTGTTTATCAACTAAAGATAGGTTCAAATCACTACCCTATTATTGTCGCTTTAAATGACAGCAATCGATGGCTGACGCTTGAGAGTAAACTCAGCGAACCACATATCGTGCTCTCACCTCCAAAGGTGATCGACAACTGCCCTGACGCTAATGTGAGTTGGCAATGGTTTGATGAAGACTACAACCTGCTGGGTTACAAAGTGCCAATCAAAACAGCGCAAGCACCCGTACCCACAGAAAGTCCACTAGGAACCAAAGCCAAGCACTTGAGTGCTTCGGTTGAAATGTTTGAATACCAAGGCGCCATTGAAGTCCAATATGTGCAACGCGTCGCCGTGCCTTTCTAATGGAATACCACTAAAACCAAACAGAAAATAGAGACATATAGGTGACAAAGCACTAGCGCTACTTAGGTGTAATAACCGTACTTACCTTTACGGAATCTAAATATGCTCAGCGTACGTCACCCACTCAATCTTTCTAATTGTGCCATTGTGGCTTTAACAACAGCTTGTCTTTTTTCATCCAATGCACAAGCGAGCCAAATAACGCTCACCAGTAATAGCAACGTTAGCGGCAGCAGTATTCGCGACAACGCTAACGCCACTAGTAGCAATACCGTCTCTATATCATCGAATACTTTAGGGATAGATTGGAACGGATTAAGCGTTAACAGCGCTGCTCTCACCGTTGATAGCCGAACACAGAAAGCGACCAATCTGGTCATTGGCTTTTCCGATAAAGCTGACTCATCAAAAATCGCCACTTGGACCTTAGTACCAAGTGGGATAAACGTTGAGGCAGAACTAAATCAAGACCAGCTCACTTTTCAGTTCAGCTTGCCTTCAAATATTCAGGTGAAGCGAAACGATCCCATCGAGTTGACGTGGTTTGATCTTGCAGAACAACAAACTCAGACACTACTTCTTCCGTTTAGTGAAGGCATGCGCGTGCCTACTGACAACAAGCTTTGGGCAAGTTATCTCGTCGGCAACCATTCTGGAAGTAACACTACTCAAGACTTGAAGATGCCTTTTTGGACGGTGCAGCAAAACAATCATTTCATTAGCTATCAGATGGTTAATGCAACCAACAATCAACTGCTCTTTTCAGATGTATCCTTTGATACTTCCTCTAATTCAAAGACCAAAATTGATATGAAGGCATCACACCAATTTACGATGCTCAATCAATCACAGCCATTTATTGTTCGTATCACCCTTGGAGACTCGTGGTTAGATGGAGCGAAACACTACCGCGATTGGCGCATCGAAAATGGCCTTTCTGAAACACTGGTTGCTAAACAAAAGCGTAATCCGGATGTGAGTAAGCTAATCGGTGCAAGCCACGTTTACCTATTTGGCATAGACCCATTGAGCATCCAAGATGTGAGCGACTGGTGGGGATTGAAAACATGGTATCTAGAGGGCTCTAAACTCAGCATTTCTGCGGAAGCGAAAAGAGATCTGTCATCACTCTCCAAGGGCAAAGATTGGTTCAGTCAGTACCACAAACAACTATTATTGGACTCTATTAGCCAATCGTTGCAGGTGTTATATCCTGTTGGTAATCCGACACTCGAAGACAACACGATTAAAGCGCAATACAAAGCAGCACAGGATAAGAAGAACTGGTTGCTAGAGCACGCTTCCCCTTACCTAAACTATCAAGAGACTTGGGGGCAAGCATTGTCTTCAAACATGGTCGCTAATCTAAATAAGGCAGGCTTAAACAAACTGTGGCTCGGATTCGATAATTGGATGCCAGCATTCTATCAACCTAACGCCGTGGCTATGGCAAAACAGTCAGGATATCTGGTCGGCACCTATGACTCCTACAACACAGCCATTCCTGCGAAGCTGAACGACAACTGGCTAACCGCTCAATTACCAGAGCCGATGCGTGAGAGTTGTGCCATTGAACTAGCGGATGGGAGTTTGAAAAAAGGATTTCGTGGAAACGGCTTTTACTTAAACCCGAATTGCCATCTAGAATACGTAAAACAGCGCGCTCAAGACATTATGAGATTCGGCAACTTCAACAGCTTGTTCTTAGATGTTGATGCAACCGCCATGGCACGTGAAGATTACAGCGGCTTTATAGACAGTCATATCAAGAGTCATAACAATGGCAATGGGAATGGCAATACAAACGAGTCGGACATGCTTTCTGCCTTCAACAACCGAATGCTGTGGCTTAGCGAGCAACCATCGTTAGTATTGGGATCTGAAGACGGCAACAGCCTAACAACAAAAGGCATCGCGTTTGCACACGGCTTAGAAACGCTTGGTTTTGGTTGGACAGATAAAGACATGAAAGAGAACCGCCGATCTCCCTATTACTTAGGTCGTTGGTACCCAGACCACAAGCCTGACTTCTTCTTTAAACCCGCCGAGGTTAAAGAGCCCTACAAGTCGCTACTGTTTTCGCCACAATATCGAATTCCGTTATACCAAGCCGTTTTCCATGATGAAGTAATCAATACGCACCATTGGCATTCAGACAGCCTTAAGTTCACCAATGTACAAGCAGAACGTGACTTAACCGCCATGCTGTACAACACACCACCGATGGTTCACTTGACCAGAGATGAAGCTTTATCAAGTTCAAGCCCGAGAATCAAAGCACTCAAACACTATCAAGATGGCTTTAAACTGATGCACGAACAGTTATGGGATAAACAGTTGGTCGATTTCGAATGGTTAGACAAAAACGGCGATGTTCAACAAACGAAGTTCAGTGACGGGAGTAAGATCATTGCCAACTTCTCCAGCAAGGCATTTCGTCACAACGGTATCGATATTGCTGGCCTATCGATCAAAGCTATATTGGCGAATGGGCAAGTCGTCGACTGGCAGCCCGATCATAGTTAGCTTCGATACGGTTTAGACAATAACGAATAATAGGAAGCCTAAGCACTTAACCGCTAAGGTTTACCCCGTTACTTTTGCTTCCTATTTTGAAAGGCAGTCAGTAGATAGTCGATAAAGACCTTCTTACGTTTCGGCATCAACTGCCTGTCTGCATACACTAGGCTTACTGAAACTTCCGGCATCCCATATTCAGGTAACAAACGAATCAGCTTACCTGTCTTGAAGTGTTCCCGACAAATGAATTCAGGAAGCACTGCCAAGCCGAGCCCATCCACACACGCTGTTAGGCATGCCGTGATGGTATTCACCCGCAACTGACACGGTAGATCGATCAAAATCGACTCTCCGCCTTCTAATTGTAGATGCCACTTGGGTAGACGTGCCGCCTTGTTCACTACCTCAATCATTCTGAATGGCGGTTTAAGATCATCGGGCGAAGAGATTTCATCGAACTGTTCTAAATACTCAGGGCTGGCTGCCAATACACGCTTTGATGTTGTGAGGTAGCGAGAAACCAAGCTCGAGTCCACTAGCTCACCAATTTGTGCGTAAAGATCGATCCCCTCCGCAATGATGTCAACTTCTCGATTCGACAGTTCTAAGTTCAAAGTCACGTTTGGGTGCTCTTTTAGGAAGCTGTGGATGTATTTGGCTAATACTTGATGCCCCAATTCGACAGGCAACACAACATTCAACTGCCCTCGGATCAAATCCTGATTGGCTGAAACCTCTAGCTCAGCTTGGTTCATGATCTCTTGCATCTGCATGCTCGACTGATAAAAGCGCTCCCCCTCTGGCGTTAATACTAAACTTCGTGTCGAACGAGTGATCAACCTCACACCTAGGTGCTGTTCCAACTCGTCAAGCTTTCGGCTGACGGTCGACTTGGTCATGTTCAATGCTTCAGCTGCGTGCGTGAAACTCCCACAATCAACAACTTGTGTAAAAACAGTCACAGCATTTAAGTCCATCGTAATTCTCCCAAAGCGCCATTAGTTAGATTTTTGCAACAGTGTTTCCCTTTTTTCCTATCTTATCAATTAATCGAATTCATTTACAATTCGTTACATCTAAATAAAAACAAAATGAGAAATAAAAAATGACAGAGAACAACAACGCTTCGCAAACAGTAAGCACAAAAAAACGTAAAAAAGCTCCGCTTATTGCTACTGCGATCATGCTGTCATTGGGTTTAGCCGGTGCTGGATACTGGTACGGCTATGGCCAGTACTTTGAATCCACCGACAATGCCTACCTACAAGGCGACATCACGAATATTAGCCCGAAGGTGTCTGGCTATATTGTTAAGTCTTACGTGAGTGATAACCAATCGGTTAAAGAAGGTGATTTGCTGGTTCAAATCGATGACCGTGATTACCAGTCAGCACTCGCTCAAGCAAACGCCCATTTAAGCGTCGTGCAATCAGACGTCAAAAATCTAGTGGCACAACAAACGTTACAACGTAGCAAAATTAATCAAGCAGAGAGCCGCGTTGATTCTGCACAAGCTGAATACGAACGCGCGATTCAACAAGTGGTACGTTCTCGTAGCTTACTAAAACGTAACTACGCGTCTCAAGATGAAGTCGACAGCATGGTTGCACAACAAAAAGTGACTCAGGCAGATTTAGAAGAAGCAAAAGCAAACCTCGTTGCAACCAATGACCAACTAACCGTTATCGCTAGCGAGATTGAGCAAGCAAACGCATCCGTGACCGAAGCTCAAGCCCAAAGAGATCAAGCACAACTTAACCTTGATTACACCAAAGTTTACGCGCCAGCAGATGGCGTGATTGGTAAACGCAGCGTACGTGAAGGCTTGTTGATTCAAGCAGGCGCACCACTGATGAGCTTGGTACCAAACAACCAAGTGTGGATTGAAGCCAACTTCAAAGAGACACAGTTAAGTGGTATTCACAAAGGTCAGACGGTTGAAGTAGAGCTGGATGCGTTCCCGGGTCAACCGCTTGAAGGCGTGGTAGACAGCTTCTCCCCTGCGACTGGCGCTAAGTTTGCGCTCTTACCACCAGAAAACGCGACCGGTAACTTCACTAAAATCGTTCAACGCGTACCGGTGAAAATTACGATTCCAGATCAGCAAGAGTTGAAAGGTCGACTGCTTCCTGGTTTGTCTGTGGTAGCTACCATCGATAAACGAGGCTAGACCATGAGTAACGCTGGTGTTGTCACCCAAACGAATGATGATGGAGAGGTTTCAAGACGCCATTGGATCGCCCTATTTGGCGGCTTAATCGGCGCGTTTATGGCGATCTTGGATATTCAGATCACCAACTCGTCTCTCAAAGATATTCAAGGTGCGCTGTCTGCCACCTTGGATGAAAGCTCGTGGATTTCTACGTCTTACCTAGTCGCAGAGATGATCGCTATCCCACTCAGTGGTTGGCTTTCTAAAGCGCTCGGTAAACGCCGTTATATCACGTGGACGACGGCCATCTTCACCATTTCATCTTTGTTATGTTCGTTCTCTTGGAATATGACCTCGATGATCGTATTCCGCGCGATGCAAGGCTTCAGTGGTGGTGCTTTAATCCCGCTTGCTTTCTCGCTGGTGATTCAGTTATTGCCGGTCAACAAGCGCGCTGTGGGTATGGCACTGTTTGGTGTAACCGCGACCTTTGCTCCATCGATCGGCCCAACCTTTGGTGGCTGGCTGACGGAGAACTTCTCGTGGCACTATATTTTCTACATCAATATTCCGCCAGCTTTGCTTGTGATCACCATGATCCGATATGGCTTGGACGATGAAAAGCTCGACCTTGGTACGCTGAAAAAAGCCGATTGGTTTGGTATCGCCACCATGGCATTAGGGCTAGGTTGTTTAGAAGTGGTACTAGAAGAAGGTAACCGTGAAGAGTGGTTCAGTTCGAGCTTTATTGTTGGCTTGAGTATCGTCTCTGCAGTGAGTTTGGTTTACTTCGTGATAAACGAGCTCCAACACAAGAAGCCATTGGTTAACCTTCGGCTATTGCGGGATGGGCAGTTTGCGATGTCCTGTATCGCCTATTTGATTCTAGGGATGGCATTGCTTGGTTCTATCTATGTTCTGCCGATGTATCTCACTCAAATTCAGCAATATAATGCGATGGAAATTGGTGAAGTGTTAATGTGGATGGGTTTCCCACAGCTTCTGATATTCCCAATTGTGCCTAAGCTAACACAGATTATCAAGCCTAAGTACTTGGTTACCTTTGGCTTCGCGATGTTCGGTTTTAGTTGTTACGTAAATACACACATGACAATCGATTTTGGCGGACAACAGCTAATTTTATCCATGGTTCTGCGTGCTATTGGTAGTCCGTTCATCATGGTTCCGCTGTCTTTGGTTGCCATGAAAAACATCAGTAAAATGGATACACCAGACGCATCAACGTTAACCAACGTGATGCGAAACTTAGGTGGTGCTTTCAGCATCGCGATTATCGCTACGCTATTGGATAACAAAACCCGTGAGCACTTGGCACACATCAAGGAATCGTTACCTTCCGTGAGTCAACTTGGTTGGCAGACGCTTCAGCAACAACAAGCGTTTTTCATTCAGTCAGGAAGTGATGCGGCAACTGCGATGCAACAAGCGCAAGCAAGCTTGCTCGGCACAATGCAACGTGACGCTGCCATCATGGCTTACAACGATGTGTTCTTAATGATGACGGCGTTCTTGGCCCTAGCCGCGGTGTTGATTCTAAACATGCGTGATTAGCGCTGGAGTTTCGGTAAATAAAGCTTCAAGCAAAGAACAACATTTCGAATAAAAACTCGAATAATCAAACAGAGAGGTGAGCTTATCGGCTTGCCTCTTTTTTAATTTCTAAAACACGTATAACCCCACAAAAATCAGGTAAAAGTAACCTGCGTTTGAAGGATTTCATAAATGTTTTAATTACCAATAGTTTATTGAGTGTTTGTATGTGATATAGGCACCTTGACAATGTGCAACTTGACACCTAGATTGAAAATAACATTTGGTATTGAGGAAAATGGATTTGACCTTACCACCTGACCTACGAGTTTTAATTGTCGACGACTCCAAGAGTGCAACTATTCTTATAAAGCAGCAACTCTCGAGCTTGGGCATTTCACATGATTGCATCTTTATTGCGACCGACTATCGACAAGCCATTAAAGCGGTCGAGACGCACTCTTTTCATGTACTCCTCATTGACTACCACTTAGAACAGTCTTTTACTGGCTTTGAGCTGCTGGGGATTCTGTATCGAAATCGCCTGATAGACCATACTGTGGCAACAATCTTGCTCTCTGGGGATATGCGTCAGGAAACAGTATTAACCGCCCTTTCAGGTGAAGCACACCACTTCGTTTCTAAACCGATTAATACTCAAACGTTGGGTCAAAAGATCCAAAGTGCCGTGTCCGTTTCGAAGAAGCTCACCCAACTGAATGATTTGTATCCCATCACCAGTCAAGAGAGATTAGCTCAAGCTTTGGCGATCTCCCCTAATGGTACTAGCGTTCAGTTCGAAGCGACATTGATTGAACATTTAATTGCAGGTAAGAAATGGCAGTTACTCTCTAGCGTCATTAACAACTCGAAAACCAACATGCACCCAACCAAATTGGTGGCTGAGGCGCTGATTCTCGACAGCTTAGGCAAGCCAAATTTAGCCATAGATAAGCTCCACAATTTTCTGATAGCGCAGCCACTCTCATTAAGCGTTATTGATTGCTTAAGCTGTATCTATGAAAAACACAAAATGCTGCTGCCTGCTCTTAAATTGGCGATTCGTGCATTTGAGATGACACCGAGTATCAGCCATCGTGCAATCAGGGCCATCGACTTAGCTGAGAATGCAGACAACACACATATGATCATAAAGTTAGGTGAAATGTATGCTACCCACATTTCAGCTGCTGATATTGATGTCATCCATTCCATTGGTGCGCACTTTAATTCGTTAAAAGCAACATATCAGCGCGAGACACAACTAAAGTACAAACGTATTTTGCTTGAGCACGCCAACCAATTCACCGAGTTGGTAAACCTGAAACTGCCGGTGAAACAACAGCAGCAAGTTTTGGCCAGCCTTGCTCTATTTCAGAGCAACATATTGCTCATCGAAAATAGCCCTCAGGTTGCCCACAAAAAAGTGATTAGAGCTTCGACCCTGTTAGCGAATAATTTCCACAGCCAACCGACTTACTTGCTCGCTCAACTATTACCACTGCTCGTCCACTTTGGTGAGTACTCTCTTTATCACTTAGCAGTGGAATGCCTAAAATCTCGGGGAGAAGCAGTAAGTCACCAACTTGAGTCCAAAAATGTCGACCCTTCAACGTGTATAAACATTGAAAACTTTGGGTCGATCCAGGAATTAAAGGACTACATTCACAGTTACCCATATTCAGTTGCCGCCAAACTTGACTATATATATGCCGTCCATAAAGCTCATATAGATGAGAAACTTAGCGACGACTATTTAGAAGAAATCTTACAATTAGAACTTCCTCCAAAATGGAATCAATGGATTAGTGATTCATCACGGTATGGTTTTTCCACTAAGCCGCCTAGCCCATTTTCAACATGCAGCCGACAGGAGTCCACATGCTAGACTTTGATGCTTTAAACGCTTATTTAGACAACGACAGAGAAGTCATTTACGCCGTTTTGTCTACATATCAAGAAGACCATGGCAATTCGCTACAAGAAATCGAAGAGTTGGTTCAACAACAAGATTGGGGCAAGCTTCATTTTACGGCGCACACCTTAAAAGGCATTCTAGCCAGCTTTGGTGAAGAAACGGCCACAGTTGCATTGGAAAGAGTAGAACAAAACACACTCAATAAGCTTGCGCCGCAAGATGATGATCTTTCGGTTATCTACAGCGAAATGAAGATCATTAATCAGCAAATTGATGAGGTTCTTAGCACTTATTAGTCGATAGAATTAAGACGTGCGTGGCATACTTAATAGCCGATACAGCTAAAAGAGTTGAGGTACTTGGAAACATTGAACCTCGACTCTTACCATTTTTTTCATCATATCCCCTCTCAATTATAGATCTAACCCACACCTATAAATTCACGGTATTTATCTAGATAAAGCAATGCATAACACATGCTTTATAAACCAGCCATCTTGATGTTTTAAATGAAAAACCAACACACTTGATGGGATGCAAAATAGTTAAATATTTGTAGATCTTTTTGTGACATAAACATACGAAATTGCATTTTATTTATTGGTAAAGAAGAAACTGTTATCTACACTCTAATGAAACCAAGCGTTAATCACTTGGTGGCATAATAATAAAATAAAACGTTCAGTCGGCTAGATAAGGACAAGGAAATGAACAACGATAGTTTTGCTGCGTTTCAGGGGCTCACGGATGAAACACCCATTACCGAATCATTTTCTACCAGTGCAGACCCTTATGCTCATTATCTGAAAGATATTGTTGGCATTGATCTGCTGTCGCGTGAAGATGAGGTGTATTACGCAAAATTGAATCGTGCGGGTGATAAAAAAGCGCGTGATGTCATGATCGAATCAAACCTGCGCCTTGTTGTGAAAATCGCAAAGAGTTACCTAAAACGTAAAGGCAATAATTTCACCCTGCTCGACCTGATCGAGGAAGGCAACATTGGCTTGATTAAGGCCATCGACAAATACGATCCAGAACCAGGTTATCGTTTTTCAACCTATGCTGTGTGGTGGATCCGCGAAAACATTGAAGCCGCACTGATGAACACGGGTCGAACCGTTCGATTGCCAGCCCACGTGTGCAAAGAAATAAACAGCCTCGCCTCAAAAAAGCTCGATGTAAGCAAAAAAATGAGTAAAGAGGTTTCCATTTCTGAGCTATCAGACAGTTCAGGTGTTAAGGCCAAACGCGTCGATCAACTGGTGGCGTTAAGCGGGTTTATTGACGTGACGACAACGGTTGGAATTAGCCATGCGCCTATGGTGCTTGATCAATGTGAAAGTGAATATATCCCCGATCCTCAACAAGATTGTGAAGATCAATCCTTTACCCAAGCTCTAGAACAAATCATCCATACACTTCCTCCAAAATTACAAAAGGTGCTCATCCACCGTTTTGGTTTCTTTGATAACAACGTGAAAACGCTGTCTGAGGTCGGACAAATGTTGGATGTAAACGTTTCTAACGAGCGTGTTAGACAAATGCAGAAAGAAGCAGTCGAGAGAATTCAAAAACGGCTCAAATTTGATGGTTGGGTGTAAGTCGTAACCCAGTTTAGAATTAGTTGAAAATAACGTTAAGCCAAAACAGCAACGTAATTAAAAAAACAACGTAAGTAAAACAAAGAACCTTTAGGGTGAGCCTCCAAGCTTGCCCTTTTTGTTTGCTGATTCGCTAGAAAAACAAAAAGATCGTACGCACACGAACCCTAAGTCGCTAATGCCTAATGGCGAATGGCGAATGGCGAAGGAAAATTGCCACAGCATTAACTTACCTTAGAGAAGTGACTCGCTCACTGCGCAAAATGAGATAATTGATATAAGTGGTTTCAAGACAATCTTGTTCCCACACTGATAAAATCCGTTTGGCCGCAAAATAATAATCTTTATTTCTCAACAACATCCCAACGGTACGGCTAAGCTTTTCGAATCGAACGTGATCGCTCGCAGAGATGTAGTCATCTTCACTTTCAATAATGGGTGCTAAACCATCAGCAAACCAATTATTCAATATTTCTCGCATCTCCAATTCGGACTCAGGCACATCCACACTCGACAACTCACGATGTTGAGGTGGTGGCACTATGTACTTCGACGCTTGCGGTGAACTGACATAACGATACATGTCGTCCCTCCTGTCTAACTGACCCTTCTAATAACTAAGGACATATTTACCTATTCTCAAGTTTATTTAGCGAAACAAACAACAAAAAAACAAATTAAAAAAGCCATGTATCAATAACTCTACATGGCTTTAATGAGGGCAACTTTACGCTGCCCTATCTGCTTGTTGGTTTACACTAAATGTCGGTTTAGACTAAAACTAAGCTCTCTCGATTAAATCGAGCTTTGGTCGAAGTCGTTGCCTTGATCAGTTCCAGTTTGAGAATCTGAATCGAAGCTTCCAGAGTCGTCCGTGAAGTCAACACCTTGGTCTTGACCTCCCGCACTTGTCCAGTCGCTGCCACCAGATTCCATACCCGCCATGTCCGGTTGCTGCTCTTGCGTAGAACCTTGCATGGTGTATTGGTCATCGACTTCAACTTCAACAGAACCGCTAGCTCCGTCTATTGAGCTACCCAATTCGTCGTAACCTTGGAATTGGATCTCACTAGTACCTTCGTAACCTTCTGGTAGTTCGACAGATACAGGCTGCTCTAGGTTGCCACTGATTGTGAAGCTACCATCACCGTTATCCAGTGCATTGCTCACAGTAGCGCCCTCAGGTAGACCAGACATATCAGCGTAATCAACCGATTCGTTACCACTTACCTCATCTGGAATCGAGATAGAGATGGTATCGCCCGGTGCCGCGGTTACATCTGCTGTACTGTCTTCAGTTTCAGCATCTTGAGCTTGGTCATCAGCTTGTTGAGCCACTTCCACTTGTTGCTCTTCTGTTGCTTGAGCAGCTTGGACTTGTGGTTCATCACTTTGCACTGATTCATCGGCTACTTGGATACTTACACTGTGGCTTGATACTTCACCGCCGTCGTTAACTTCAACATTCATCGCTAAATTGCCATCGAAGTCTTCGTTCGGCCAGTAAGTCCACTCACCTTCACCTGATTCGGCAAAGAAGCCAGCATCGTTCGCGTCTGCAACATCAACAACTTGTGCAGAATCACTCACGCCCAATTCATCCACCAGCTGTGCATCCGTGATAGTTAGTGAACCATCATCAGCTAAGGCATAACCTTCGCTCGCCGCAGCTTCATCTCCGCCTTGGATATCCACATTGAAGAAGCTTTCGATGCGATTTTCGCCATCAGTCGCTATAAACCCAACTTGAACATCACCGGTGTAGTCTTCAGCAGGTGTGAATTGATAGTTACCTTGGTTATCGCTCTCAATTACGCCCTGACCTTCCATCAAGCTTACTGATTCAATGCTCAAGCTGTCGCCTTCTGCATCGCTCAGGTTCGCTAACATGTCTTCGTCAGTGAACGATAAGGTGGCATCCGCTGCGATTTCCGTCGTCGTGATGCTGTTAACTTCTGGTGCTGCATTCTCTTGTGAGTCGCCTTCTTTCACGACTA
>NZ_JADDYK010000021.1:166473-186212 GCF_015163615.1 Vibrio sp. OPT18 | reverse complement strand
CGCCAGTTTGCTCATCATGAAGCACGCCATCTTTATCAACTACGTACGCAATGTCTGCTTCGCCAGTAAAGCCTGGTGCTGGTGTGAACGTCCAAGTGCCATCGCCATTATCGACAATCTCACCTTGGCTGCGGTCGGCAAGATGAACCAGTTTCACTTCATCATCGCTGTCTGCATCCACATTCTCAGCCAAACCAATTAGGTCGTCCGCCGTTAGGATGATGGAATCACCCGCTACGGTCTCGAAATCACCTGAATCGATACCATCATCAAACGCTTCCGGTTCATCTCCGTAATCAACCGTTGTTGCACTTACGGTTACGAAGAACTCACCATGGAAGTCTTCAGGAGGCGTCATTTGAATGTTTGAGATATCCCAGTCGAACAGGTCGATGTATTGACCCGGCTCGGTGATCATCACGGTATTCACACCATCTGTTACCTCGAATCCAACAGGGAAACCTGTCATCACCAAGTTACTTAGTGTTTCTGAATCATCGACTAGGCCAACGTTCAGTCCCAAGTGACCCGTTTCATCTTCACCGAAGACTAATGGACCGTCATGGTCGGTGGTAATTACCGCGCCATCTGCGACAGGACGTACGAACACAGGAACATCAAGAACCGTTTCAAACTCACCGTCACTCACGACAACTTGCAGGTCAGAAACGCCTGAGAAGTCGCCTGTTGGTGTGAATGTCCAAGTACCATCACCGTTGTCTGTTACTTCTCCGCCATCTTCACCGTCTGCGGTGATAATGCGAGAAACAACAAGGTCAGCGGTATCAATGTCACCGAACAAGTTCATCAAGTCGCCAGCATCGAAGGTGAACGCGCCATCTTCGTTTGTGGTCATCATTGCGTTGCCGACGTTGAATGGTGCGTCGTTAACCGGAATGACATCCACATTCAGCGAGCCATCAACCACTTCTTCACCGTCAGTAGCTTGATAACCGAGTTCTACTAAGCCATTAAAGTCTTGAGTAGTCACCAAGTGATACATGCCGTCAGGTTGCTGAGTTAAGGTCGCGTTCGCCGGAGCTCGAACTGTGATGCTCTCAATGCTGATCTCGTCGCCATCAAGGTCTGTTACTTGACCCGCGATGTAAGCTGGGTCAATCACCATGACCACATCTTCTTCGCCTTGCATCTCAATGGTTGGCGCTTCAGGTGCATCATTGACTGGCGTGACATCGATGTTGCCGTCGACTGAAATTGTCTCTTGGCCATCGCTAACGTTAAACGTCATTGGCACATCGCCATTGAAGTTTTCGTTTGGCGTAAATGACCAAGTACCATCTTCGTTATCTAGCAACTCACCCAAGCTAGGGTCGATTTGTAAACCCGAAGCTGACAGCTCGTCTGCGGTGTTATCGATGTCGGTAGCTTGAGCTAACAACATGTCTTGTGTGATAAGAATGGTGCTGTCTTCGGCTGTGGTTAGTTTCACATCCTCAGATTCAGGTCCATCGTTCACAGCCAGAACTTCGATTCCTGCCGTTGTTGTTGCAGTTGCACCGTCATCATCGGTCACGACCACATCTAGGCTGATATCACCATTAAAGTTCTCGTTTGGCGTGAAGGTCACAGACCCATTATCGTTTTGAACCAAGGAGCCGTCAGAGCCTGAGTAAGTCACGCTTTCAAGCGACACTTCACCATCAACGTCAGAGCTATTAGCAATTAACTGCTCAGGGCTGATTGTGATGGTGCCATCTTCGTTCATTTGGTAAGACGTAGAACCCGCTACCGGCGCATCGTTAACATCCGTTACCGTCACACCAATATTGGCATCGACCGTCTCAGTGCCATCAGTCACTGTGAAGCCTAGGTTGACATCGCCATTGAAGTTCTCGTTCGGAGCAAAACTATAAGTGCCATCACCGTTATCCGTGAATACACCTTCTGCGCCCGTGTAAGACACATCCGTGATAGACAAGTCATCACCGTCAATGTCTGCAGCACCTGCTAGTAGGTCTGCATCCGTGAAGATTAGCGTTCCATCTTCCTCAACGGTAAAGTTTTGGTCTTCTGCTGTTGGTAGGTCATTGACTGGGTTAACCGTTAGGTCGACGCCAGCTTGAACAGTTTCAAGGCCATCTGACACATCGAAGCTCAAATCAATGTCACCGTTGAAATCAGCATCCGGCATGATAGTAAATGAACCATCTTCGTTTGCTGTTACGGTTGCATTGTCACCCGCGGATAGGTTGCTTGCGGTTAGTGCATCACCATCAACATCCGATGCGTTCGCCAACAACTGCTCTTGAGATAGCGTAATTGAACCATCTTCATCAACCGAGTAAGCCACGTTTCCGGCCACTGGTGCGTCGTTAACTGCAATAACTTCAATACCAGCGGTAGTCTGAGCCGTTGCACCGTCGTCATCAATAACCGTCACATCAAGGTTGATTTCGCCGTTAAAGTTTTCGTTTGGTGCGAACGTTACCGAACCATCTTCATTTTGAACCAAGATACCGTCTGCACCTGAGTAGCTCACGCTATCAAGCGACACTTCCCCGTCCACATCTGAGCTATTAGCAATCAACTGCTCAGGGCTCAATGTGATGGTGCCATCTTCGTTCATTTGGTAAGACGTTGCGCCTGCCACAGGTGCATCGTTAACGTCTGTTACCGTTACGTCGATGTTTGCATCGACCGTCTCTGTACCGTCAGATACTGAGAAGTCCAGACTTACGTCACCGTTAAAGTTCTCGTTCGGTGCAAAGGTGTAAGTGCCATCACCATTGTCGGTGAACACACCCTCTGCGCCAGTGTAAGACACATCGGCAACTGAAAGCTCATCACCATCAATATCAGAAGCACCCGCTAGCAGTTGCTCATCAGTAAAGGTAAGCGAACCGTCTTCTTCAATGGTGTAAGCGACATCTTCTACAACTGCGATGTCATTCACTGGATTCACAGTAAGGTCAGCCGTTGCAACAACCGTTTCATTACCATCAGAAAGGTCGAAGCTAAGGTCAATATCACCATTAAAGTCGGCATCCGGTGTAATAGTAAATGAACCATCATCGTTTGCCGTAACGGTCGCGTTATCGCCGGCGGTTAGGTTGGCAGCGGTAAGATCATCGCCGTCCACATCCGATGCTTGAGCAAGCAGTTGTTCTTGGCTTAGCGTGATTGAACCATCTTCATCCACTGAGTAAGCCAAGTCACCCGATACTGGTGCATCGTTGACTGCGATAACATCAATACCCGCAGTTGTTTGAGCGGTTGCACCGTCTTCATCTGCAACGGTGACATCTAGGCTGACATTGCCGTTGAAGTTTTCATTTGGTGCGAAGCTGTAAGTACCATCACCATTGTCAGTGAAGATACCGTCGGCGCCTGAGTAGGAAACGTCGCTAACGGATACATCACCTTCAATATCTGAGCTGTTCGCAAGAAGCTGCGCTTCAGAGATGGTAATCACGTTATCTTCGTCAACGCTGTAGGTCGTTGAACCTGCAACTGGCAAGTCATTAACGGCAATGACGTCGATACCAGCGGTTGTTTCAGCGGTTGCGCCATCTTCATCCATAACAGAGACATCAAGACTGATGTCACCGTTAAAGTTTTCGTTTGGAGCAAAGGTGTAAGTACCATCACCATTATCAGTGAATACACCATCAGTGCCGCTGTAGCTTACATCGCTGACAAACACTTCCCCTTCAACATCCGAGCTATTCGCTAGAAGTTGTGCATCGCTTAGGGTGATACTGCCGTCTTCTTCAACGCTGTAAGTTGTAGAACCCGCTACCGGTACGTCATTGATTGGAACAACTTGAACATCAATATTCGCCGATACAACATCAGTACCATCACTCACATCGTAAGTTAGGTCGACATTGCCATTGAAGTTCTCGTTTGGCGCAAAGGTGTAAGTACCATCGCCATTATCCGTGAACACACCGTCTGTGCCTTCGTAGTTAACCGACTCGACAGAAAGGTCATCGCCGTCAATATCCGTTGCACCAGCCAATAGCTGTTCATCGGTAAAGGTCAGCGAGCCATCTTCATTAATGGTGTAGTCGTGGTCGTAAATTACAGAAAGGTCGTTAACTGCTGTTACTGTCACGTCTAGTTCCGCTGGAGTAACCCCACCGTTACCATCGTCTACGTTGTAGCTAATCGAGAATTCACCATTGAAGTTCTCTTCCGGTGTAATGGTGTAAGTGCCGTCACCATTGTCAGTGATAAGCGCGTTCTCAATGGAAACATCTCCAACACTTGGTTCGTTTCCGCCCGTATCACCAGAGTCATCACCTTCATCGCCGGTTAGCAATTCAGAGATATCAATGCCGTTTTCATTCGCAAGCGCTTCTTCTGCCGTTGGCAAGTCGAACGCATTTTGAGTGCCCACATCTTGGCTTGGAACAATGATGCCATTCACGATATCGAATACATGCCAGTGGTCACCTGATGGGTTATCAGATAAATCTGGGCTGAAGGTTTCAACCAATGTATCGCCTACAAACACCTGAACTTGTACATCTTCAACACCATCTACATCCCAACTTCTGTTGGTGTAGTTGTGTACTGAATAGTGCATGTCAGCATCTTGGTAGTTTGGAATGGTAATGGTTTCAGGACCATGGCCATTAACATCGTCAACATCTTGTTGAACAACGTTACCTTCACCAAGATCATGGCTCATGTCGCGGTAGTAAATATGGTCTAGCTCATTGCCATTCTCTGTATCGTATAGCCATAAGTGGTTATCCATATCTCGAGGACTTTCACCCCAAGTCACTACGATACGCATATCTGTTTCTTCAAGTACTGCAGATATAGCAGTTACGCCACCATTCACATCTTCGCCCGCAGGGACAAGGAAACTACTGGTGATTGAACCTTCTTGCTCAATGGTAACCGTGCCTTGGTCAACGACTGAACCTGTAACAGAGTAGTTACCTGAATCATCCGTTACTGTGGTGTAGCTATTGCCAGCACTGTCGGTCAGGGTGACTTCTGCACCAGAAACTGGATTACTGGTTTCAGCGTCCAACACTGTACCGGTTACGGTTGTTTCATCGCCCTGTTCTCCAATAATTGCGGTCATGTCATCGTCTTCGATGTCAGTCGCGAATTGTAGGAGCTCTTCTTGAGTAATGGTGTATGAACCATCTTCTTCAATGGTTATCGCCACATCAGCAGAAACAATCGGCGCGTCGTTAACTGGGTCAACGGTTAAGCCTAAGTTAGCGGCAATTGGAGTGTCGCCATCGCTGATGCTGTAGGCAACATCGATGTAGCCATTGAAGTTTTCGCTTGGAGTGATAGAGAACGTACCATCGCCATTATCGACAATCGTTGCATCGTCACCCACTAAGGTTAAGTCGGAAGCGACAAGGTCATCGCCCTCAATATCAGCGGCATTCGCAAGTAGCTGTTCCTGCGTGATAGTGATGACATTATCTTCATCAACGTTCGCGTAAACATCGGATGTCGTTGGCAAGTCATTGACTGGGTTTACCGTCAGATCGGCGTTCGCCACAATTGACTCAGTGCCGTCCGAAATATCAAAGCTTAGGTCGATATCGCCATTGAAGTTCGCATCTGGCGTTACCGTAAAGGTGCCATCGCCATTATCAACAATGGTTGCATTATCGCCTGCGCTTAGATTGCTTGCGGTCAGGTCATCGCCATCCACATCAGAGGCTTGAGATAGCAATTGCTCTTGAGTCAGAGTAACCGAACCATCTTCATCAATGCTGTATGCCAAGTCACCCGATACTGGTGGATCGTTAATTGGAAGAACATCAATACTTGCGTTGGTGGCTACTGTCGCACCGTCTTCATCTGTCACCACGACATCGAGGTTAACATCGCCATCGAAGTTTGCGTTCGGTGCAAAGCTGAATGTGCCGTTACCGTTGTCAGTAAAGATACCGTCAGCGCCTGTGTAAGTAACACTATCAATCGCGACTTCGCCTTCAATATCCGAAGAGTTCGCCAACAGTTGCTCTGCACTGATGGTGATCACTTCATCTTCGTTGACTGAGTAACTGGTTGAGCCTGCGATTGGCGGATCGTTCACCTCAAGTACGGTGATTCCCGCTGTGGTCGCTTCTGTTGCCCCTTCTTCATCGGTAACAACAACCGCTAAGCTCACATCACCATTGAAGTTCTCGTTTGGCGAGAAGGTGTAAGTGCCGTCACCGTTGTCTTCGAACACACCATCACTGCCAGTGTAAGTCACGCTATCAATCGCAACCTCACCTTCAATATCTGAAGAGTTGGCTAATAGCTGTTCGTTACTGATCGTGATTGAGTTATCTTCATGCACAGTGTAAGACGTACTACCCGCTACAGGTGGATCGTTCTCAGGCGTCACGCTCACATCAATGTTGGCTTGAACCGTATCCGTGCCATCTGATACATCAAAGCTGAAGTTCACATCACCATTGAAGTTCTCGTTTGGTGCAAAGCTGTAGCTTCCGTCACCATTGTCGGTAAGCACACCATCAGCACCCGTGTATGTCACACCTTCTACCGTTAGGTCGTCACCTTCAACATCCGTTGCACCCGTTAACAGGTCAGCGTCAGTGAAGTTCAGAACCCCATCTTCACCAATAGTGAATGCTTGGTCTTGCAACTCTGGCGCATCATTGACAGGTGTTACCGTCAAGTCTAGGCCAGCAGCGACCATGTCTTCTCCATCGGTGACATCGTAACTAAATTCAATATTACCGTTGAAGTTTTCACTCGGTGTAATGGTGAAACTGCCATCGTCGTTCATTTGAACGGTCGCATTTTCATCATTGGTGGTTAGGTTGATTGCTGATAGGTCATCACCATCAATGTCGACAGCGTGCTCTAGCAACTGCTCTTGAGTTAGCGTGATGCTGTTATCTTCGGCTGTGACGGCACTAATATCACCGTCAACTTCTGGAGCATCGTTCGCAGGTGAGATGTGAATCGTCACGTCTTGCGTAGCTGTTGCGGTTGTACCGGTATCAACATCTGTTGATGTTGCATTCACAGTTAGAACCACATCACCATTGAAGTCACCTGAAGGGATAAACTCTAGCCCTTCTAGCTCACCTGGTTGCAATGACCATGTGCCATCACCGTTATCGGTACCTGCAGAAAGCGAACTGCCTTCTGGCACGTCTTCAATCAAGATAGCAAGGTTTTCTGAGCCATCGGTATCGGTTAGAGCGGCATCAATATCGAGTGGTACAGGTGTATCTTCGGTACCAATGATTTGGTATTCCGCGTCAGACACTGTGATTTCGATGTTATCGATACCAAACGACTCGTCAATCACGCTTTGATTCAGAGTTGAACCGAAGCCTAATTCAAGTTGGCCGTCTTCAACGGGTACCGTTAGGTTGATTTGGTGTGCTTGGTCGTTCCAACCACTGAAACCTTCACCTTGCGATACGCCGTGAACCACTTCACCGACTTCATTGCCCGCTGAATCGTACAACGTTGTCGTGCCATCTTCGGTACGGAACGCTGAGTTATCTAACGAGGTAAGCTCTTCGCCACCAACAAAGATTTGGAAGGACTCACCATCCCAAGAGTCAATTTCGTAGAAGTTGAACGAGATATTAACTTCGCTCACATCACTTGGAATATCGTAAGTTTTGCTTACGGCCTCCTCGCCACCAGTGCCACCAATACGACCTAGCATGTCACCTGATTCGAAGCCTTGTGAGCTTTCAGTACCGGTATTCCAACCGTTTGAGCCAGACTCGAAGTTATCTGAAGCAATCACTAGGTCAGAAGCAATCGACAGCTCTGGCATATCAACCACAGATTGAACATCAATTGTCGCTTCTGCTGGTACTGTCGCGGTACCGTCATTCACGTCGAACGTCACATTCACATTACCGTCGAAGTTTTCATTCGGTGCGAATGTGTAAGTGCCGTCGCCGTTATCTACCAAAGTACCGCTATCTGAAGCCACATTTTCAACCGATAGGTTATCGCCATCAATGTCGCCCGCATTTTGCAGCAGTTGTTCTTCTGTGAAGGTAAAGCTGGTGTCTTCTTGAGTCACAAATTGTGGCTCACCGACTGTTGGCAAGTCATTAACTGGGTTAACCGTTAGGTCAGCCGTTGCTTGAAGCGTCGCATCACCATCGGTAATGTAGAAGTTCAAGTCAATGTCGCCATTGAAGTTAGCATCTGGCGTGATAGTGAAACTACCATCATCGTTTGCTGTAACTGTTGCATCACCACCAACAGTTAGATTAGCCGCTGTTAAGTCATCGCCGTCAACATCGCTCGCTTGAGCAAGTAATTGCTCTTGGCTCAAGGTAATTGAACCGTCTTCGTCCACGCTGTACGCCAAGTCACCCGATACTGGAGCATCATTAACAGGCAGAACATCAATGCTTGCGTTGGTTGCTACGGTTGCGCCTTCTTCATCAGTAACGACAACATCAAGGCTTACATCGCCATCGAAGTTAGCGTTTGGTGCGAAGCTGAATGTTCCGTCACCATTGTCGGTAAAGATACCGTCTGAACCTGTGTAGTTAACGCTATCAATCGCCACTTCACCTTCGATATCAGAAGCGTTCGCCAACAGTTGCTCTGAACTGATGGTGATAACTTCGTCCTCGTTGACTGAGTAGCTGGTTGAGCCTGCGATTGGTGGATCGTTCACCTCAAGTACAGTAATACCCGCGGTGGTCGCTTCAGTTGCGCCCTCTTCATCAGTTACGACAACATCAAGGCTAACTTCGCCGTTGAAGTTTTCGTTTGGTGAGAAGGTGTAAGTACCGTCACCATTGTCTTCAAAGACACCGTCAGCGCCAGTGTAAGTCACGCTATCGACTGCCACATCACCTTCAATGTCCGAAGAGTTAGCAAGTAACTGTTCGTCACTGATGGTAATTGAGTTGTCTTCATGAACGGTGTAAGACGTGCTACCTGCAACCGGTGGATCGTTCTCTGGTGTCACGCTGACATCAATGTTGGCTTGAACCGTATCCGTGCCATCTGACACATCAAAACTGAAGTTCACATCACCATTGAAGTTTTCATTTGGCGCAAAGCTGTAGCTTCCGTCGCCATTATCAGTAAGAACACCGTCCGCACCTGTGTAAGTAACGCCTTCAACCGATAGGTCATCTCCATCAATGTCGGTCGCACCTGTCAGCAAGTCTTCATCAGTGAAGTTCAAGATGCCGTCTTCGCCGATGCTGAACGTTTGATCTTGTGGTTGTGGAAGGTCATTAACTGGGTTAACGGTTAGGTCAGCCGTCGCAACTAGCGTCTCTGTACCGTCGCTAATGTCGAACGTTAGGTCAATGTCACCATTGAAGTTCGCATCAGGCATAATGGTAAAGCTGCCGTCATCGTTAGCAACAACCGTCGCGTCTCCATCAACAATCAAGTTTGAAGCAGTAAGGTCGTCACCATCTACATCACTCGCTTGAGAAAGAAGCTGTGCTTGGCTCAAGGTAATCGAACCGTCTTCCTCAACACTGTATGCTAGGTCGCCTGATACTGGTACATCGTTGATTGGTAATACATCAACCGTAATAAACGTATCAACTTGAGCGCCGTCTTCATCTTGAATGGTCACATCCAACTTCACTTGGCCGTTGAAGTTTTCATTCGGTGCGAAGCTACATGTACCGTCACCATTGATTGAGAAGATGCCGTCTGGACCGTCGTAGTTGATCTCAACAAGCTCAACATCACCTTCAATATCAGATGCGTTCAGCAGAACTTGAGACTCACTGAAAGTCAGTACTGAATCTTCATCGATGGTGTATGACGTTGGGCCAGCAACTGGCGGATCGTTCACTTCTAGAACCGTAATGCCCGCAGTAGTCGATACGGCTGCATCGTCTTCATCCACAACAACCACATCAAGGCTAACTTCGCCATTGAAGTTCTCGTTTGGAGAGAAGGTATATGTGCCGTCACCGTTGATTTCTAGAACACCATCACTACCACTGTAAGTCACACTATCAATCGCCACTTCACCTTCGATATCCGAAGAGTTCGCTAGCAATTGTTCGTTACTGATCGTAATAGAGTTGTCTTCATGAACCGTGTAAGACGTGCTACCCGCCACCGGTGGATCATTCTCTGGCGTCACGCTCACATCAATGTTAGCGGTTACCGTATCGGTACCATCTGATACATTGAACGAGAAGTTCACATCGCCATTGAAGTTTTCATTTGGTGCGAAGCTGTATGTACCATCGCCATTATCAGTTAGGACACCGTCTGTTCCAGTGTACGTTACACCTTCAACACTTAGGTCGTCTCCCTCAATGTCCGTCGCACCTGTTAATAGGTCTTGGTCATTGAAAGTTAACACGCCATCTTCGCCGACTGTGAATGTCTGGTCTTGTGCTTCTGGACCATCGTTCACTGGTGAAACCGTTAGCTCTAGGTTGGTAGAGACAACATCATCACCATCAGATACATCAAACGTAAAGCTAACATCGCCATTGAAGTCAGCATCTGGCGTTAATGTGTACGTACCATCACCGTTATCGGTAATCGTAACGCTCTCATCATCGGTTGCTAAATTCAGAGCCGTCAGCTGATCGCCATCTAAATCGCGTGCATTAGCCAATAGGTCTTCTTGCGTAATGATGATTGAACCATCTTCTTCAACCGTTGCAGAAACCGGAAGTGCTTCAGGTGCGTGCTCAATGTGCGCGCCTGTCGCGTTAATGTAGATGGTTTGAGAGACCGTTTCAGTATCATCATTCGATAGCTCTGTTGCGGTTGCAGTTACATGAACTTCAAGCTGTTCGTTGAAGTCTTCTGGTAGCTGAATTTGTAGTGCATTTTCGATAGCCGTTGTTGGTAAGTTCACCGTACCATCAGGGCCAACCGTCACTTCACCGCTGTAGATTTGGCTGTTCACTTCACCGACATCGATTGTGAAGTTGAAATCTGTGTAGTCAGCATCACCGCCGCCATACAAATCTTCAAAGCCGTAAACCAGCTCGCCGTCTTCATTAACCGTCGTGCGAGTATGTTCGATACCATCTTGGTTTAGCTGAGAGCTTGAACCACCATGGAAGATCGCGTCACCATTCTGACCTTGAATCACAGTTTCAGTGCCATCGGCAGCAACAAAGACAAGTTGAGGATCAACCGTGTCCATATTTGCAGGCGAACCATCTTCAGCACGGAATTCATATTGACCGTCTTGCATCGCATCAAAGTCGTTGTGCTGATGTCCGTTTGGAATTAAGAACAGGTTAAAGCTCTCACCTTCCTCGACTTGGAAGCTGAATTGATCTTGCCCAGGAACAAGGTCGCCACCGCCGCCAACTTGTGATGCATTCTCATACACCACCTCAACGCCTGTAATGTTGCCATCTTCATCAACTTTGTAGTAACCGGCCGCATTTTGGAAACCTGCCGTCTCACCTTCAAACGTTACTGTGATTTCAGTATCGTTGTAACTGGTGATACCGTTGTCTTGGTTATTGATTACCCCTTCGTTATCGTAGGTAATCACTGAGCCTTCAGGCACACCATCAACCGTTACCGTCAGTGTTTCTGATAGATCTTGGTCTACTAGCGCAGCCGCAATATTAAGCTCAACAATACCGCCTGGCTCAACCAGAATTGCTTCATCATCAACGTTGACACCATCGCCATCCGTGATAACTAAGTCAGGCGCATCAGCTACGGCTTCAATGTGAACATTGATGTCTTGTTCAACTTCATCCGTACCGTCTGTCACCGTAAAGCTGAACTGCAGGTCACCACTGAAGTGCTCTTCAGGAACGAAGCTGAACGTGCCATCGCCGTTATCGGTGACTGTACCTTCATCGCCAGAGTAATTGATGCTAGTAACGCTTAGGTCGTCGCCATCAATATCAATCGCACCACTCAACAGATCCTCTTGAGTGAACAGGATGCTGCCATCCTCTTCAATGTGGTACAGGCCAGGAGCAACAATTGGAATGTCATTCACCGGATTAACGGTCAATGTCATATCATTAGACGTGCTCAGCTCACCGTCGCTCACCTCATAGATGAATGCAATATCACCATTGAAGTTCTCTGAAGGTGTCACGGTGTACGTGCCATCACCATTGTCGACAATGCTGGCATTTGGATCGTTAGTTTCAAGCGCGCTTGCAAACAACTCATCGCCATCTTGGTCGCTCGCGTTCTCCAACAACATTTCTTGTGTAACGAGGATTGAGCCATCTTCGTCGACATCTGCCACCATTGGCGTCGCTTCTGGCGCATCGTTGACGAACTCAACTTTTAGGTCGATGTTTGCGGCAACCACATCAGTGCCATCGCTCACATCAAACGCTAAGTCAACGTTACCGAAGAAGCCCTGCTCTGGTGTTAATGTGTATGTTCCATCGCCATTGTCTGTGACTTCTACCGTGTCGCTTGCACTCGTCACATTCACAACTGACAGTTCGTCGCCTTCAATGTCTGTCGCTTGTGCTAATAGTTCAGCTTCGGTAATGGTAATCGCTTGACCGTCTTCCGTAGTGAAAGACATGTCAGGCACGTCTGGAGCATCGTTGATAGGGTTTACGGTTAGGTTGAGGTCAGCCGCAACAGTTTCGATCGCGTCAGTGACATCATAAGTAAACTCAATCTCACCAAAGAAATCTGCACTTGGTGTAATAGTGAAGCTACCGTCTGGGTTTTCTACAACAACCGCATTTGGATCGTTGGTCGCAAAGTTAACCGCTTCAAGGTTATCGCCATCTACATCGGTTGCATTCGCTAACAGATCCTCTTGAGTGATAGTGATTGAACCATCTTCATCAACAGCGGCTTCAATTGGACCACTAACCTCTGGGCCTTCATTGACAATTTCAACGTCAACTCTTGCTGTACTTGGTGCGCTTGCTTGGCCATCACTGATATCGAAAGTCAGATTCACTTCACCGTAGAAGTCTTCTGCAGGTTCGAAGGTAAAGGTATTATCACCGTTATCCGTTAACGTACCTTGCGTTTGGTCTGCAAGTAATAGGTTTTCGACATGAAGAATGTCGCCATCAACATCGGTAGCACCAGACAATAGGTCTTTCGCTTCGATGATCATGGAGCCGTTTTCAAGCATTTGGGTGTGCAATGGTTCACCCGGAACCGGCACATCATTGACTGGTACGACCGTTAGGTCTAGATGCGTTGCAACTTCATCAGTTCCATCAAACACCTTGTAGTCGATGTCGATTTCACCATTGAAGTTTTCATTCGGCATGAAGGTAAACGTACCATCGCCGTTGTCGACCAAGTCACCGTTATCACCACCGTAAGTGATGTCAGAAATAGACAGCGTATCGCCTTCCACATCAGTGGTGTTCGCTAGCAAGTCATCTGCACTGAACGTGATACCTTCATCTTCATCTGTCGATAGAACAATCGGGCCAGAAACGATTGGCGCATCATTTACTGATTCGAAGTTGATGTTGATGATATTGCTGTCTGTCAGCTCACCATCGGTAACTTGGTAACCAAGTTCGATTTCACCATGGAAGTTTTCATCCGGTGTTACCGTCCAAGTGCCATCACCATTATCGGTGAGCGTTGCATGCTCTGAGTTTTCACCCACTAGCTCTAGATTTTCAATATCAAGGTCGTCGCCATCAATATCAGATGCTTGCGCCAGTAGTTGCTCTTCGGTAATTACGACCGAAGCAAACTGGGCAGAACCATCGGTATCGACAGTAATATTCGGAAGATCAGCCGTTAACTCGATTTCGTTGTCACCCGCATGGATATTCAACTCAACCGTTTCAGTAATCTCTGAGCCATCCACACCAATCGATGTAAACACCGCTTCATCATGACAAGTTTGTGACACTGTCATGTTTTGAACCACGTAAGTACCATTACCTTGCACGGTACCAAGCTCAAAGTAAGACACTGGTTGATCAACCGTTAGCGTGTAATCTGTCTCGAAAGTACCACGGTCTTCTTTGTGGTAAGTCATCGAGTCAATTAGGTCGCCATCCTCATTGAACGCTTTGATTTCTACTTCTGTAAAGTGACGAGACTCTTCCATGAACCAGCCACCCAAACCATCTAGGTGGAAACTGATTTCATTGATGTCTTGACCTTCAACTGAAACCGTCAGTTTCTCATCACCACTTAAGCCTTGGCGGTCAGTATCACCGATACCATGACCAATGTGGGTGTTGCCATTCCAGGCACCAAGAGGGTCATCGTTACTTTGAACAGTTACCGTTAAGTCACCATCTGAGAACTCACGCGTATAAGGGTCAACTTCTGTACCCCAATCATCCACACTCGCGTTATCGTCAAACGTACCGATTTGTGTGGTGTGTGTACCTTCAGCAAGAGCATCTTCACTTGGAACAAAGCGCACTTCGGTATCTGCAGGAACTTCTTGTCCTACTTGCAGTACCACCCATTCGTCATTCACATTTGCTTCAATGATGCCGTTTTCTGGCGCTTGGTCTAAACGTAGTGCTGGTTCTTCACGAAGTGTCACACCAACTGTTTGGTCTTCTTGCGCTTGGATGAAGATTTCATCGCCCGCTTCTGGCGCATCGTTGACAGGGTTAACCGTCAAGTCGAGTGTCGTCAGAACTTCATTCTCACCATCACTGATGCTGTATGTGAAGTCCAACTCGCCATTGAAGTTTTCTGTGTGCGTAATAGTGAATGAACCATCGTCATTAGTAACAATTGTCGCATCTGGATCGTTGGTTTGTAGGTTAGATGCAGTTAACTCATCACCTTCAACATCGGTCGCATTAGCGAGTAACTGCTCTTGAGTAATGGTGATTGAATTATCTTCATCGACTTCAGCCTGAATGCCCGAAGTTTCAGGTCCATCATTCACAGCAATAACATCGATGCCAGCGGTTGTGGTTGCGGTTGCACCGTCTTCGTCAACGACAACAACGTCTAGTGAAATATCACCATCGAAGTTTTCATTTGGCGTAAAGGTGTAAGTACCATTGCCATTATCAACAAATGAGCCGTCATCACCGGAGTACGATACTCCAGACAGTGAAACATCGCCTTCTACATCGGAAGAGTTTGCCAATAGTTGCTCATCACTGATCGTGATTTGCCCATCTTCTTGGACTGTGTAAGATGTCGAGCCCGCTACCGGTGGATCATTCTCAGGCGTTACGCTGACATCAATAACAGCTGATGTTGAATCAGTACCGTCAGAGACATCGAATGAGAATTGAACATCACCATTGAAGTTCTCGTTTGGAGCAAAGCTATATGTGCCGTCGCCATTATCGCTAAGAACACCATCTGCACCTGTGTAGAGCACGTTTTCAATCGACAGTTCATCACCATCAATATCCGACGCACCTGCAAGCAGGTCAGCATCGGTGAAGAGTAACGTACCGTCTTCTTCAATCGTGAACTGTTGATCTTGCGCTTGTGGCAAGTCGTTAACCGGATTCACGGTAATGTCTAGGCCAACTTGAACTGAACCACCATCGTTATCGATGATATCGAAGTTCAGGTCTAGGTCACCGTTGTAGTCGGCGTTAGGCGTAATGGTGTAGCTACCATCATCATTGTGTTGGATGGTCGCATTTTCATCAGTAGATAGGTTGATAGCTTCTAAGTTGTCGCTATCAATATCATCGGCTCTTGCAAGCAATTGTTCTTGGCTTAGCGTGATGGAGCTATCTTCATTGATGGTGTAAGCCAAATCACCCGATACTGGCGCATCATTGATTGGCAATACATCAACGTTAATGTGTGTTTCAACCGTTGCGCCATCTTCATCTTGAATGGTCACACCCAGTTGAACCTGACCATTGAAGTTTTCGTTGGGTGCAAAGCTGCATGTACCATCACCATTTACAGTGAAGATACCGTCAGAGCCATCGTAGTTAATGCCAACAAGTTCTACATCGCCTTCGATATCCGAAGCATTCACAAGAATCTGAGATTCACTGAACGTCAGAACCGAATCTTCGTCAATGGTGTATGACGTTGGACCCGCAACCGGTGGATCATTCACTTCTAGAACGGTAATGCCCGCGATGGTTTCATCAATCGAACCGTCTTCATCGGCAACAATAACGTCAAGGCTGATATCGCCACTGAAGTTTTCATTAGGAAGGAAGGTGTAACTGCCGTCACCATTATCTTGGAACACACCATCTGTGCCGCTGTAAGTTACGCTGTCAACCGACACTGCACCTTCAACGTCAGAAGAGTTCGCTAGCAGTTGCTCATCAGATATTGTGATGGCATTGTCTTCGTTGACCATGTACGAGGTTGAACCCGCAACTGGTGGATCGTTCTCAGGCGTCACACTCACATCAATGTTTGCGCTGACCGTTTCTGTGCCATCAGACACATCGAAACTGAAGTTCACATCGCCATTGAAGTTTTCATTTGGCGCAAAGGTATAAGTACCATCACCGTGGTCGGTCAGTACGCCATCACCACCTGTATAGCTAATACCTTCAACGGTTAAGTCATCGCCATCAATATCGGTAGCACCGGTAAGTAGGTCGGCATCTGTAAATTGAAGCGTACCGTCTTCTGCAATACTGAATTGTTGGTCTTGAGGAACCGGCAAGTCATTAACTGGGTTAACAGTAAGATCGGCGGTTGCTTGAACCGTGTCAGTACCATCAGTGATGTTGAATTGAATATCAATGTCACCATTGAAGTTCGCATCTGGCGTAATCGTGAAACTGCCATCGTCGTTAGCTACAACCGTCGCATCACCACCAACCGTTAAGTCGCTTGCGGTTAGGTCTTCGCCTTCAACATCGGACGCTTGAGACAACAGCTGATCTTGGCTCAGTGTGATTGAACCGTCTTCGTTAACGTTGTAAGCCAAATCACCGGATACTGGCACATCATTGATTGGCAATACGTCAACGTTGATGACGGTTTCAACCTCTGCACCATCTTCATCACGAATGGTCACATCAAGCTGAACTTGGCCATTAAAGTTCTCATTCGGAGCGAAGCTACAAGTGCCATCACCATTTACTGAGAAGATGCCGTCAGGGCCATCGTAACTAATACCAACTAGCTCAACATCCCCTTCCACATCTGAGGCATTAAGCAACACTTGAGACTCACTGAAGGTCAGTACTGAGTCTTCATCAATAGTGTAAGACGTTGGGCCTGCAACCGGCGGATCGTTCACTTCAAGAACATTGATACCCGCGGTCGTCGCGTCAGTCGCACCATCTTCATCAGCAACAATCACATCCAGTGCAATTTCACCGCTGAAGTTCTCATTTGGCGAGAAGGTGTAAGTGCCGTTACCATTGATTTCGAGGACACCGTCGCTACCAGAGTAAGTCACGCTGTCTATCGATACATCACCCTCAATATCTGAAGATGTTGCCAATAGTTGTGCATCAGAAATGGTAATCGAGTTATCTTCATTTACGGTGTAAGAAGTAGAACCCGCAACTGGAGGATCATTTTCCGGAGTCACGCTAACATCAATGTTTGCAGACACGGTATCTGTACCGTCTGACACATCGAAGCTAAAGCTCACATCACCATTGAAGTTTTCGTTTGGCGCGAAGCTGTATGATCCCTCACCCAAGTCAGTCAATACGCCATCAGTGCCTTCATAAGTGATGCCCTCAACCGTCAGGTTATCACCTTCAACGTCTGTCGCGCCTGTAAGCAGATCCGCGTCTGTGAACAGTAAAGTACCGTCTTCTGCAATACTGAACTGTTGATCTTGAGGTACTGGTAGATCGTTTACTGGGTTAACGGTTAAGTCTGCAGAGGCTTGTACGGTATTGGTGCCATCTGAGATATCGAAGCTGATATCGATGTCACCGTTGAAGTTCTCATCTGGCGTGATGGTGAAGCTGCCGTCATCGTTCGCAACGACTGTTGCATCACCGTCAACCGTTAGGCCGCTAGCCGTGAGGTCATCGCCCTCTACGTCAGATGCTTGAGAAAGCAGCTGCTCTTGGCTTAGACGAATCGAGCCGTCTTCGTCAATTGAGTACGCTAGGTCACCCGATACAGGTGCATCATCAACGGCAGTTACGCTCACATCGATGTTTGCAGAGACTGTATCGGTACCATCTGACACATCAAAGCCGAAGTTTACGTCGCCATTGAAGTTCTCATTTGGCGCAAAGGTGTACGTACCATTACCGTTGTCGGTCAAGATACCGTCGCCGCCATCGTAGGTCACACCTTCAACCGTAAGGTTGTCACCTTCAATGTCCGTTGCGCCTGTTAATAGGTCTGCATCAGTGAAGATTAACGTGCCGTCTTCTTCAACACTGAATTGTTGGTCTTGAGGGACTGGCAGGTCATTAACTGGGTTAACGGTTAGGTCAGCTGATGCTTGAACCGTATTGGTACCATCTGAGATATCGAAGCTGATATCGATGTCACCATTGAAGTTCTCATCTGGCGTGATGGTGAAGCTGCCGTCATCATTAGCTACAACCGTCGCATCTCCACCAACCGTAAGGTCGCTAGCTGTCAGGTCATCGCCTTCAACATCAGACGCTTGCGATAGCAACTGCTCTTGGCTTAGGCGAATCGAACCGTCTTCGTCGATTGAGTACGCTAGGTCGCCAGACACTGGCGCATCATCAACAGCAGTAACGCTTACGTCGATGTTGGCAGAGACCGTATCGGTACCGTCAGATACATCAAAACCGAAGTTTACGTCGCCATTAAAGTTTTCATTCGGCGCAAAGGTGTACGTACCATTACCGTTGTCGGTCAAGATACCGTCGCCACCATCGTAGGTCACACCTTCAACCGTCAGGTTGTCGCCTTCAATGTCCGTTGCGCCTGTTAACAGATCTGCATCAGTGAAGATTAACGTACCATCTTCTTCAACGCTGAACTGTTGATCTTGAGGTACTGGCAGGTCGTTAACTGGGTTAACCGTTAGGTCAGCTGATGCTTGAACGGTATTGGTGCCATCAGAGATATCGAAACTGATATCGATGTCACCGTTGAAGTTCTCATCTGGCGTAATAGTGAAGCTGCCGTCATCGTTAGCTACAACCGTTGCATCACCACCAACCGTTAGGTCGCTTGCAGTCAAGTCATCGCCTTCAACATCTGATGCTTGAGAAAGCAATTGCTCTTGGCTTAGACGAATCGAACCGTCTTCGTCGATTGAGTACGCTAAGTCACCAGAAACAGGCGCATCATCAACCGCTGTAACGCTCACATCAATGTTCGCAGAGACCGTATCGGTACCGTCTGATACATCGAAGCCGAAGTTTACGTCACCATTGAAGTTCTCATTTGGTGCGAAGGTGTACGTACCATTACCGTTGTCGGTCAGGATACCGTCGCCACCGTCGTAGGTCACACCTTCAACCGTTAGGTTGTCACCTTCAATGTCCGTGGCACCTGTTAACAGGTCGGCATCAGTGAAGATTAACGTACCGTCTTCTTCCACGCTAAACTGTTGATCTTGAGGGACTGGTAAATCGTTAACCGGGTTAACCGTTAGGTCGGCTGAAGCTTGAACGGTATTAGTGCCATCAGATATATCGAAGCTGATATCGATGTCACCGTTGAAGTTCTCATCTGGCGTGATGGTGAAACTGCCATCATCGTTAGCAACAACCGTTGCATCACCGTCAACCGTAAGGTCGCTGGCTGTCAGGTCATCGCCTTCAACATCAGATGCTTGTGATAGCAGTTGCTCTTGGCTTAGGCGAATCGAACCGTCTTCGTCGATTGAGTACGCTAGGTCACCAGAAACAGGCGCATCATCAACAGCTGTTACGCTCACATCGATATTGGCTGATACCGTATCGGTTCCGTCAGAGACATCGAAGCCGAAGTTTACATCG